>JAEYXX010000105.1 GCA_023431055.1 Pseudomonadota bacterium | reverse complement strand
TTCATTTTTGATCGGTCTCTAGAATGTCCGGCTCTCCTGAGCCTGGTATTTCCATGCCGAGCTTTTGGATGATCCCACAGCCCTCGGGCTGTTCTTTTTGTATCAGGAGCGTCTAGCCCATGAGTATGCAGGACCCGTTAGCGGACATGCTAACTCGTATCCGTAATGCCCAGATGGCTGAAAAGTCCGTCGTAAGCATGCCTTCTTCCACTCTGAAGGTGGCTGTAGCCAAAGTTCTCAAAGACGAAGGTTACATTGCGGGTTATGAAGTCAATGGCGAAGCCAAGCCACAACTGTCCATCGAGCTGAAGTACTTCGAAGGCCGTCCGGTCATCGAGGAAGTCAAGCGCGTGAGCCGTCCTGGCCTTCGTCAGTACAAATCCGTCGATGACCTGCCGAAGGTTCGTGGCGGTCTCGGTGTTTCCATCGTCTCCACCAACAAAGGTGTGATGACGGATCGCGCTGCGCGCGCTGCCGGTGTCGGCGGCGAAGTGCTCTGCACCGTGTTCTAAGGGGGGGATAAGCATGTCTCGCGTTGCTAAGAACCCCGTTGTGCTGCCTGCCGGTGTCGAGATCAAGCTCGCCGGTCAGCAGCTTTCGGTCAAGGGCGCCAAGGGCACCCTGGAACTGAACGTTCACTCGTCCGTAGAAGTTATCCAGGAAGGCAGCGAACTGCGTTTCGCCGCTCGTAATGGCGACCAGCAGAACCGCGCCATGGCCGGTACTACTCGCGCTCTGGTTAACAACATGGTTATCGGTGTCAGCCAAGGCTTCGAGCGTAAGCTGCAGCTGGTCGGCGTAGGCTACAAGGCCCAGGCCAAGGGCCAGGTGCTGAACCTTGCGCTGGGCTTCTCTCACCCGATCGACTACGAACTGCCAGCTGGCGTCGTGGCCGAAACCCCCAACCAGACCGAGATCCTGATCAAGGGTATCGACAAGCAACTGGTGGGTCAGGTGGCTGCGGAGATCCGTGACTTCCGTCGTCCTGAGCCTTACAAGGGCAAAGGCGTTCGTTACGCGGATGAAGTTGTCCGTCGTAAAGAAGCCAAGAAGAAGTAAGGGGCTGAGAAATGACCGACAAAAAACTTACTCGTCTGCGTCGCGCTCGCAAAGCACGCCTGAAAATGCACGAGCTCGAAGCCGTGCGTCTGTGCGTGTATCGCTCTTCGCAGCACATCTACGCCCAGGTCATCTCGGCCGACGGCAGCAAGGTTCTGGCCAGCGCCTCTACCTTGGACAAAGCACTGCGTGATGGCGCCACCGGCAACGTCGACGCGGCCAAGAAAGTTGGTGCGCTGGTTGCCGAGCGTGCGAAAGCCGCTGGTGTGACCCAGGTGGCATTCGACCGTTCTGGCTTCAAGTACCACGGCCGCGTCAAGGCGCTGGCTGATGCTGCTCGTGAAGGCGGGCTGGAGTTCTAAGTTATGGCAAATAACGACCAAAAGCGCGACGAAGGCTACATCGAGAAGCTGGTTCAGGTTAACCGCGTTGCCAAGACCGTAAAGGGTGGCCGTATCTTCACCTTCACCGCGCTGACCGTGGTGGGTGATGGCAAGGGCCGCGTTGGTTTCGGCCGTGGCAAGTCCCGTGAAGTTCCGGCTGCCATTCAAAAGGCGATGGAAGCTGCGCGTCGCAACATGATCCAGGTGGATCTGAACGGCACCACTCTGCAGTACCCGATCAAGTCCGCTCATGGCGCCTCCAAGGTGTACATGCAGCCGGCTTCGGAAGGTACCGGTATCATCGCCGGCGGCGCCATGCGTGCCGTGCTGGAAGTGGCTGGTGTACAGAACGTTCTGGCCAAGTGCTACGGCTCGACCAATCCGGTGAACGTGGTTCATGCCACTTTCAACGGTCTGAAGACCATGCAGTCTCCGGAATCCGTTGCGGCCAAGCGTGGCAAGAGCGTCGAGGAGATTCTCTAACCATGGCTAACACCGTCAAAGTGACTCTGATCAAGAGCACCAATGGCCGCCTGGCCAATCACAAAGCTTGCGTCAAGGGCCTGGGCCTGCGTCGCATCGGTCACACCGTAGAGGTTCTGGATACTCCGGAAAACCGCGGCATGATCAACAAGGCTTACTACCTGCTGAAGGTGGAGGGTTAATCATGCAACTGAACGATCTGCGTTCCGCGCCGGGTGCCCGTCGCGAAAAGCACCGTCCGGGCCGTGGCATCGGTAGCGGTCTGGGCAAGACCGGTGGCCGTGGTCACAAAGGTCAGACCTCCCGCTCCGGTGGTTCCATCGCTCCGGGCTTCGAGGGTGGTCAGCAGCCGCTGCACCGCCGTCTGCCGAAGTTCGGCTTCGTCTCCCTTAAGGCTATGGATCGCGCTGAAGTGCGTACCTCCGAGCTGAACAAGGTAGAGGGTGTCGTCACTCTGCAGGCTCTGAAGGATGCCAATCTGGTTGGCCAACACGTACAGCGTGTGAAAGTCATGCTGTCCGGTGAGGTTACCCGTGCGGTCACCCTGAAAGGTATCGCCGCCACCAAGGGTGCGCGTGCGGCTATCGAAGCAGCTGGCGGTAAGTTCGAGGACTAAATGGCTAAGCAAGGTGCTCTCTCAGCGCTGGCAGGTGGCGGGTTGTCCGAACTCTGGGCTCGTCTGCGTTTCCTGTTCCTGGCGATCATCGTCTACCGGATAGGTGCGCACATCCCGGTTCCTGGCATCAACCCAGACCGACTGGCGGATCTGTTCCGGCAGAATGAGGGGACCATTCTTAGCTTGTTCAACATGTTTTCCGGCGGCGCGCTGGAGCGGATGAGCATCTTTGCGCTGGGGATCATGCCGTACATCTCGGCATCGATCATCATGCAGCTGATGACCGCCGTCAGCCCGCAGCTGGAGCAGTTGAAGAAGGAAGGTGAAGCTGGCCGTCGCAAGATCAGCCAGTACACCCGCTACGGCACTCTCGTCCTGGCATTCGTTCAGGCCATCGGCATGTCCGTTGGTTTGGCGAGCCAGGGCGTAGCGTTTTCGGTCGATTTCGGCTTCCACTTCGTGGCGATCACCACTTTCGTGGCGGGCGCGATGTTCATGATGTGGCTGGGCGAGCAGATCACCGAGCGCGGTGTCGGCAACGGTATCTCGATGCTGATTTTTGCAGGCATCGTGGCCGGTTTGCCGTCGGCGATCGGGCAGTCTTTCGAGTCTGCACGTCAGGGCGATATCAATATTTTCGCTCTGATCGCCATCGGCCTGCTGGCAGTAGCGATCATCGGTTTCGTGGTGTTCATCGAGCGTGGTCAGCGTCGCATTGCGGTGCACTACGCCAAGCGTCAGCAGGGCCGCAAGGTCTTTGCTGCGCAGACCAGCCACCTGCCGTTGAAGGTGAACATGGCGGGTGTAATCCCGGCCATCTTCGCCAGCAGCCTTCTGCTGTTCCCGGCCTCGCTGGGTGCCTGGTTCGGTCAGTCCGAGGGTTTGGGCTGGCTGCAGGACATTTCGCAGGCTATCGCTCCTGGTCAGCCGTTGAACATTCTGTTGTTTAGTGCAGGGATCATTTTCTTCTGCTTCTTCTACACAGCGCTGATGTTCAACCCGAAAGACGTAGCGGAAAACCTGAAGAAGTCCGGTGCCTTTATTCCGGGCATCCGTCCGGGCGAGCAGTCTGCGCGCTATATCGATGGCGTTCTGACTCGCTTGACCATGTTCGGTGCTCTGTACATGACGGCCGTGTGCCTGCTGCCCCAGTTCCTGGTGGTTGCAGCCAACGTTCCGTTCTACCTTGGCGGGACCTCGTTGCTGATCGTGGTCGTGGTTGTGATGGACTTCATGTCCCAAGTGCAATCGCACCTCGTGTCTCACCAGTACGATTCCCTGATGAAGAAAGCCAACCTGAAGGGCTATGGCAGCGGCATGCTCCGCTGATCCACCCGTAAGGTTCGAGGAGTTGGTAATGAAAGTTCGTGCATCGGTGAAAAAGCTGTGCCGTAACTGCAAAATTATCCGTCGCGAAGGTGTCGTGCGGGTGATCTGCAGCGCAGAGCCGCGTCACAAGCAGCGCCAAGGCTGAGTGTGAACCACGCGTGATAAGCCCGGCAGCTAGTGCGCTGCCGGGTTGATTATTTGTTATTACAGCGTTAATATCTCGCGCCCTATTTCTTGGCTTCCGGGGCGTAGGTAGCTGTCAATTGGAGTTCCACTGAATGGCCCGTATTGCAGGCGTTAACATTCCGGATAACAAGCACACTGTTATCTCGCTGACCTACATCTTTGGTGTTGGTCGCACCACTGCACAGAAAATCTGTGCCGCTACCGGTGTAAATCCGGCTGCGAAAATCAAGGATCTGACTGACGAGCAGATCGAACAGCTGCGTGGCGAAGTAGCCAAGGTTAATACCGAAGGCGACCTGCGTCGTGAAGTGAATATGAAGATCAAGCGCTTGATGGATCTGGGTTGCTACCGCGGCCTGCGTCATCGTAAAGGTCTGCCGGTTCGCGGTCAGCGTACCAAGACCAACGCTCGCACCCGTAAGGGCCCGCGTAAGCCGATCCGCAAGTAATCGCATTCGCGAATCGACAGGAATTTAGTCATGGCAAAACCTGCTGCTCGTACTCGTAAAAAAGTCAAAAAGACAGTGGTTGATGGCATCGCCCACATCCATGCGTCTTTCAACAACACTATCGTGACCATTACCGACCGTCAGGGTAACGCCCTGTCCTGGGCTACCTCCGGTGGTTCGGGTTTCCGCGGCTCGCGTAAGTCCACTCCATTCGCTGCCCAGATCGCCGCTGAGCGTGCTGGTCAGGCTGCACTGGAATACGGTCTGAAGAACCTCGACGTCAACGTCAAAGGTCCAGGTCCGGGTCGCGAATCCGCCGTGCGTGCTCTGAACGCCTGCGGCTACAAAATCGCCAGCATCACCGACGTGACGCCAATCCCGCACAACGGGTGCCGTCCGCCGAAGAAGCGTCGCGTGTAAACAGGAGACAGTGAGAAATGGCTCGTTACATTGGTCCCAAGTGCAAACTGTCTCGCCGTGAAGGCACCGATCTCTTCCTGAAGAGCGGTGTTCGCGCGCTTGAATCTAAGTGCAACATCGAAGCAGCTCCCGGTATTCACGGTCAGCGTCGTGGTCGCCAGTCCGACTACGGTACCCAGCTGCGTGAAAAGCAGAAAGTCCGTCGTATCTACGGCGTTCTGGAGCGTCAGTTCAGCGGTTACTACAAGCAAGCTGCCAGCCAGAAGGGCGCCACCGGCGAAAACCTGCTGCAACTGCTGGAGTGCCGTCTGGATAACGTGGTTTACCGTATGGGCTTTGGTGCTACCCGTGCCGAATCCCGTCAGCTGGTTTCGCACAAAGCGATCAGCGTCAACGGTCAGACCGTAAACGTACCGTCCTACCAGGTTAAAGCTGGCGACGTCGTTGCTGTTCGCGAGAAATCGAAGAACCAGCTGCGCATCGCTCAGGCTCTCGAGCTCTGCGCCCAGCGCGGCCGTGTTGAGTGGGTAGAAGTAGACGCTGAGAAGAAGTCCGGTGTGTTCAAGAACGTCCCGGCTCGTAGCGATCTGTCCGCTGACATCAACGAGAGCCTGATTGTCGAGCTCTACTCCAAGTAAGGGCTAGAAAATAGGTGCATCCATGCAGATTTCGGTAAATGAGTTCCTGACCCCCCGTCACATTGATGTGCAGGAGGTCAGTCCGACCCGCGCCAAGATCACCCTCGAGCCTCTCGAGCGTGGTTTCGGCCATACCCTGGGCAACGCGCTGCGTCGCATCCTGTTGTCCTCCATGCCTGGCTGTGCAGTAGTCGAGGCCGAGATCGATGGCGTACTCCATGAGTACTCCGCGATCGAAGGTGTGCAGGAAGATGTCATTGAGATCCTGCTCAACCTGAAAGGTCTGGCTATCAAGCTGCACGGCCGTGACGAAGTGACCCTGACTCTGGCTAAGAAGGGCCCGGGCGTAGTTACCGCTGCCGATATTCAGCTGGATCACGATGTCGAAATCGTCAATGGCGACCACGTCATCGCCAACCTGGCCGCCAATGGCTCGCTGAACATGAAGCTCACCGTAGCTCGTGGTCGCGGTTATGAGCCGGCTGACGCGCGTCAGAGCGACGAAGATGAAAGCCGCAGCATTGGTCGCTTGCAGCTGGATGCTTCGTTCAGCCCTGTGCGTCGAGTTGCTTACGTGGTGGAAAACGCCCGTGTCGAGCAGCGCACCAACCTGGACAAACTGGTTATCGACCTGGAAACCAACGGTACCCTGGATCCTGAAGAGGCCATCCGTCGTGCCGCGACCATCCTGCAGCAGCAGCTGGCCGCGTTCGTCGACCTCAAGGGCGACAGCGAGCCGGTAGTGGTCGAGCAGGAAGACGAGATCGATCCGATCCTGCTGCGTCCTGTCGATGACCTGGAACTGACCGTACGTTCGGCCAACTGCCTCAAGGCAGAGAACATCTACTACATCGGCGACCTGATTCAGCGCACCGAAGTAGAGCTGCTCAAAACCCCGAACCTGGGCAAGAAATCCCTGACCGAAATCAAGGATGTTCTGGCTTCTCGCGGTCTGTCCCTCGGTATGCGCCTCGACAACTGGCCGCCGGCAAGTCTGAAGAAAGACGATAAGGCCACTGCCTGATCGTCATCATCACCGAACGAACAAGTTTGGTAAGGAATTGAACCATGCGTCATCGTAAAAGTGGCCGTCACCTCAGCCGCACCAGCGCTCACCGCAAGGCCATGTTCCAGAACATGGCGGTCTCGCTGTTCGAGCACGAGCTGATCAAAACTACCCTGCCGAAAGCCAAGGAACTGCGTCGCGTTGCCGAGCCGCTGATCACCCTGGCCAAGGAAGACAGCGTTGCCAACCGTCGTCTGGCCTTCGACCGTACCCGTTCGAAAGCCATCGTTGGCAAACTGTTCAACGATCTGGGCAAGCGCTACGCCACCCGTAACGGCGGCTACCTGCGCATCCTCAAGTGCGGCTTCCGCGCTGGCGACAACGCTCCGATGGCTTACGTTGAACTGGTCGACCGTCCGGTCGGCGGTTCGGTAGAAGCTGCCGAGTAAGTCTCTGTTCCCTACGCCGAGCCGGCTTGCGTCAAGCAGCCAGTTCAGGTCAAGGCAACGACAAACGCCCCAACAGTGTTGGGGCGTTTGTTTTTGCGGCGGAAAAATCCTGGCTTTTCTCCTGCTGCGGTGGTGCTCGGTTTGGACGCGTCCGGGCGTCTATCGAAAGAAAATAACTATCTTGTCGTTGTGTTCCATATATTGGCTCTTTCGTAAGAGCAGGACTACTCTCCTTTCATTGTCGGCCACAGCCGTTGGAACCGACACGATGAGGAGAAGGAGAGAAGCATGTCGAACACAGGTAAATGCCCGTTTCATGTCGCAGGCCAGGGGACGACCAATCTGGATTGGTGGCCGAATCAGTTGCGTGTGGATCTACTGAACCAGCATTCCGAGCGCTCCAACCCGCTGGGCGAGACATTCAACTACGCCGAAGAATTTAAGAAGATCGACTATTCCGCCCTCAAGGGCGACATCCGCAAGGTACTCACCGATTCGCAGGACTGGTGGCCGGCCGACTGGGGCAGCTACGTCGGTCTGTTCATCCGCATGGCCTGGCATGGCGCCGGCACGTACCGTCTGGTCGATGGCCGGGGTGGTGCGGGTCGTGGTCAGCAGCGTTTTGCGCCGCTGGGCGCCTGGCCGGACAACGCCAACCTGGACAAGGCTCGTCGCCTGCTGTGGCCGGTGAAGCAGAAGTATGGACAGAAGATCAGCTGGGCCGACCTGTTCATGCTGGCCGGCAACGTTGCCCTGGAGTCTTCGGGTTTCCGTACCTTCGGCTTCGCTGCCGGGCGCGCGGACACCTGGGAGCCGGATAACGACGTCAACTGGGGCACGGAAAAGGAATGGCTCAAGCACCGTCGTAGCGAGGCGCTGAAAGACAGCCCGCTGTCGGCCACCGAAATGGGCCTGATCTACGTCAACCCGGAAGGCCCGGAAGCCAGTGGCGATCCGCTGTCGGCGGCGCCGTTCATCCGTGCCACCTTCGGCAACATGGCGATGGACGACGAGGAAATCGTCGCCCTGATCGCCGGTGGCCACACCCTGGGCAAGACGCACGGCGCGGTGCCGGGCGACAAGATCGGCCCCGACCCGGAAGCCGCTCCCATCGAGCAGCAGGGCCTGGGCTGGTTCAGCGGCCATGGCAGTGGCAAGGGTAAGGACGCCATCACCTCGGGGATCGAAGTCACCTGGACGCAAACGCCGACCCAGTGGAGCAACTACTTCTTCGAGAACCTGTTCCAGTACGAATGGGAGCAAGTCAGGTCGCCGGCCGGCGCGATCCAGTGGGTGGCCAAGGATGCCCCGGAGATCATGCCCGATCCTTTCGATCCGGCGGTCAAGCACAAGCCGACCATGCTCACCACCGACCTGACCCTGCGTTTCGATCCGGCCTTCGAGAAAATCTCGCGGCGTTTCCTCAACGACCCGCAGGCGTTCAGCGAAGCCTTCGCCCGCGCCTGGTTCAAGCTGACCCACCGCGACATGGGGCCGAAGGCTCGTTACCTCGGCCCGGAAGTGCCGAAGGAAGACCTGATCTGGCAAGACCCGCTGCCGCCAGCCGGCCCGCTGCCGTCCGCTGCCGACATCGCCGATGCCAAAGCGAAGATCGCGGCGCTGGGCCTGAGCGTATCCGAACTGGTTTCCCTGGCTTGGGCCTCGGCGGCCACCTTCCGGGGCGGCGACAAGCGCGGCGGCGCCAACGGTGCGCGCCTGGCGCTGCAACCGCAGCGCGGCTGGGCGGTGAACAAGATCGCGGTTGCCGCGCTGGCCAAGATCGAGGGCATCCAGGCTTCGACTCGCCTGTCTCTGGCCGACCTGATCGTCCTGGCCGGTAATCTCGGCGTCGAGCAGGCCGCCAGTGCTGCCGGTACGTCGATCGAGGTGCCGTTCGCCGCTGGTCGCGTCGATGCCTCGCAGGAGCAGACCGACGTGCACAGCGTTGAATACCTGCGTGGCCCGGCCGATGGCTTCCGTAACTGGAAGGCCGATGGTGTCGATATCGGCGACGAGGTGCTGCTGATCGACAAGGCTCAGCAGCTGACGCTGACCGCGCCGGAGATGACCGCGCTGCTCGGTGGCCTGCGTGTGCTGGGCGCCAACTGGGATGGCAGCCTGCGGGGTGTGTTCACCGACAAGGTGGGCGTGCTGAGCAATGACTTCTTCGTCAATGTGCTGAGCATGGGCCTGGAGTGGAAACCCAGTGGCGCGGGCTTCGATGTGCTGGAGCGCAAGACCGGGGCGAAGACGTACACGGCCAGCCGTGCCGACCTGGTGTTCGGTTCCAACTCGCTGCTGCGCGCCTATGCCGAGGTGTATGCCCAGGACGGCGGCCAGCAGAAGTTCATCAAGGACTTCGTCGCGGCCTGGACCAAGGTGATGAACCTGGATCGTTTCGATCTGGCCTGACGCTTCACTGAGCGGTAACGCAACGCCTCCCTCGTGGAGGCGTTGTGCTTTTGCTTGACCGAACCCCGCGTCAGGCGGAGCATTGCCACTTGTTCATGAATGTTACAAGGAATGCCCGGCATGAAAGGCCATACCGAAGTCGTCGACTATCTCAAGCATCTGCTCAAAGGTGAGCTGGCCGCTCGTGACCAGTATTTCATCCATTCGCGGCTGTATGAGGACTGGGGCTTCAGCAAGCTTTACGAGCGCATCAACCACGAGATGGAAGAGGAAACCCAGCACGCCGATGCGCTGCTCAAGCGCATCATCTTCCTCGAGGGTGTGCCGGACATGGTGCCTAACGCTTTCACGTTCGGGCAGACCGTACCCGAGGCACTGAAGCTGGATCTGGCCCTGGAATACGAAGTGCGCGCGGCCCTGAGCAAGGGTATCGAACTGTGCGAGAAGCATCAGGATTACCAGACTCGCGACATCCTCCTGGCACAGCTCAAGGATACCGAGGAAGACCACGCCTATTGGCTGGAGATTCAGCTGCAGCTAATCGACAAGCTGGGGCTGGAGAAGTACCTGCAAAGCCAGATGTAAGCTGACTTGCCCAAAAAGAGCCCCGCATGTGCGGGGCTCTTTCGTTTCAGGCGCGGTCGCGTTCCAGCAGTGGTTTGAGGAAGTGCCCGGTATGCGAGGCCGGGTTGGCTGCAACATCCTCTGGTGTGCCGGTGGCGATGATCATGCCGCCCTTGGAGCCGCCTTCCGGGCCGAGATCCACCAGCCAGTCGGCCGTCTTGATCACGTCCAGGTTGTGCTCGATCACCACCACGGTATTGCCGTGGTCACGCAGGCGGTGCAACACGTCGAGCAGTTGCTGGATGTCGGCGAAGTGCAGGCCGGTGGTCGGCTCGTCGAGGATGTACAGGGTCTTGCCGGTATCGCGCTTGCTCAGCTCGCGACTGAGCTTGACCCGCTGCGCCTCGCCCCCGGAGAGGGTGGTCGCCGATTGCCCAAGCTTGATGTAGGACAGGCCGACGTCCATCAGCGTCTGCAGCTTGCGGGCGATGGCCGGCACGGCGTCGAAGAAGGCGCGGGCGTCCTCGATGGTCATGTCCAGCACCTCGGTGATGCTCTTGCCCTTGTACTTCACTTCCAGGGTTTCGCGGTTGTAGCGCTTGCCCTTGCACACGTCGCAGGGCACGTAGATGTCCGGCAAAAAGTGCATCTCCACCTTGATCACGCCGTCGCCCTGGCACGCCTCGCAGCGCCCGCCCTTGACGTTGAAGCTGAAACGGCCCGGGCCATAACCGCGCGAGCGCGATTCCGGCACGCCGGCGAACAGCTCGCGGATCGGCGTGAACAGGCCGGTGTAGGTGGCCGGGTTGGAGCGCGGGGTGCGACCGATCGGGCTCTGGTCGATGTCGACCACCTTGTCCAGGTGTTGCAGGCCGTCGAAGGAATCGTGCGGCGCCGCTTCCAGGGTGGTGGCACCGTTCAGTGCCGTAGCAGTGAGCGGGAACAGGGTGTTGTTGATCAGCGTCGACTTGCCCGAGCCGGACACGCCGGTGACGCAGGTGAGCAAGCCCACTGGAATTTCCAGATCGACATTGCGCAGGTTGTTGCCCCGTGCGCCCTTGAGCTTGAGCAGTTTCTTCTTGTCACGCGGGGTGCGCTGCGCCGGATAGCGGATCTTCTCACGGCCGGACAGGTATTTGCCGGTCAGCGAGTCGGGGTGATTCATCACCTCGTCCGGCGTGCCTTCGGCGACGATGCGGCCGCCATGCACACCAGCACCCGGGCCGATATCGACGACGTAATCGGCCATGCGGATGGCGTCCTCGTCGTGCTCGACGACGATCACCGTATTGCCCAGGTTGCGCAGGTGGTTGAGGGTGCCCAGCAGGCGCTCGTTGTCGCGCTGGTGCAGGCCGATGGACGGCTCGTCGAGAATGTACATCACGCCCACCAGGCCGGCGCCGATCTGGCTGGCCAGGCGGATGCGCTGCGCTTCGCCGCCGGACAGGGTGTCGGCGCTGCGGTCCAAGGTCAGGTAGTCGAGGCCGACGTTGACCAAAAACTGCAGGCGCTCGCGGATTTCCTTGAGAATTTTCTCGGCGATCTCGCCGCGCCGCCCGGTCAGGTGCAGGTTGGCGACGTAATCGCAGGCGTTACCGACCGGCAGGCCGGTGACCGCCGGCAGGGTCTTCTCGCCAACCCAGACATGTCGCGCCTCGCGGCGCAGGCGGGTGCCACGGCAATCGGGGCAGGGCTGGGTGCTGAGGAACTTGGCCAGCTCCTCGCGCACGCTGGCCGACTCGGTCTCGCGGTAGCGGCGCTCGAGGTTGGGGATGATGCCCTCGAAGGGATGCGAGCGTTTGACGATATCGCCGCGGTCGTTGAGGTACTTGAAGTCGACGCTCTGCGTACCGCTGCCGAACAGGATCACCTTCTGGTGTTCGGCGGCCAGTTCGTCGAACGGCTCCTCCAGGCTGAAGCCATAGTGACTGGAGAGCGAGCCGAGCATCTGGAAGTAGTAGACGTTGCGTCGGTCCCAGCCGCGGATGGCGCCTTCGGCCAGGGTCAGCTCGCCGTTGACCAGACGCTTGGCGTCGAAGAACTGCTTCACGCCCAGGCCGTCGCAGGTCGGGCAGGCGCCGGCCGGGTTATTGAAGGAGAACAGCTTGGGTTCCAGCTCGCTGATCGAGTGACCGCAATGCGGGCAGGCGAAGCGCGCAGAGAAGATGATTTCTTCGCCTTCTTCATCGTCCATGGGCGCGATCAGGGCGATGCCGTCGGCCAGGCCGAGGGCGGTCTCGAAGGATTCGGCCAGGCGCTGCTGCAGGTCCTCGCGCACCTTGAAGCGGTCCACCACCACGTCGATGGAATGCTTCTTCTGTTTATCCAGCTTGGGCAGCTCGTCCAGCTCATGCAGCTTGCCGTTGACCCGGGCGCGGACGAAGCCCTGCGCGCGCAGCTCCTCGAACACCGACAGGTGCTCGCCCTTGCGCTCGCGCACGACGGGGGCCAGCAGCATCAACTTGCGGCCTTCAGGCAGGGCCAGCACCTGATCGACCATCTGGCTGACGGTCTGCGCCTCCAGCGGCACGTCATGGTCCGGGCAGCGCGGCGTGCCGACGCGGGCGTAGAGCAGGCGCAGGTAGTCGTAGATCTCGGTGATGGTACCCACCGTCGAGCGCGGGTTGTGCGAGGTGGATTTCTGCTCGATGGAAATGGCCGGGGAGAGGCCTTCGATGGTGTCGACGTCGGGCTTTTCCATCATCGACAGGAACTGCCGGGCATAGGCCGACAGCGATTCGACGTAACGGCGCTGCCCCTCGGCATAGAGCGTGTCGAAGGCCAGCGAGGATTTGCCGGAACCGGACAGGCCGGTGATCACGATCAGCTTGTCGCGCGGCAGGGTCAGGTCGATGTTCTTGAGGTTGTGGGTACGTGCCCCACGAATCAGGATTTTGTCCACTTAGGGAACCTCTGAAAGCTGTCTGCGTTGCCACTGCCGCGTCAAACGCTGGCGGCTTGCAACGGGCCTCGCTGGGCGGGCGGAAAACGGTCGAGTATAGGGCTTGCCGCTACCCTGCGGCAAAGTGTGCGCCTGTGCCGAAACGGCGCCTGCTGCTAGAATCGCCGGCTGATTTCCTCAGGGTTTATTCGATGCATGATCCGCACAGTGAGCGCATGAGTAGTGGCGAGGCCCGTGCGGCCGGCGGCCTGGCCATGGTGTTCGCGTTTCGTATGCTGGGCATGTTCATGGTGCTGCCGGTGCTGGCCACCTACGGCATGGATCTGGCGGGCAGTACGCCCGCGCTGATCGGTCTGGCCATCGGTGCCTATGGTTTGACCCAGGCTGTGCTGCAAATTCCCTTCGGCATCATCAGTGACCGCATCGGCCGACGTCCGGTGATCTATGTCGGTCTGCTGATCTTCGCCGCTGGCAGCGTGCTGGCGGCCAATGCCGACTCGATCTGGGGCGTGATCGCCGGGCGCGTGCTGCAGGGCGCCGGGGCGATTTCCGCCGCGGTGATGGCGTTGCTCTCGGACCTGACCCGTGAGCAGCATCGGACCAAGGCCATGGCCATGATCGGCATGAGCATTGGCCTGTCGTTCGCCGTGGCCATGGTGGTTGGCCCGCTACTGACCCGTGCCTTCGGCCTGTCCGGTCTGTTCTGGGCCACCGGGGCGATGGCGCTGCTCGGCATCCTGATCGTCGCCGGTATCGTGCCCAAGGATGCCGGGCCGCTTCAGCACCGCGAGTCCGGTGTGGCGGCGCAGGCGTTGTGGCCGACCCTCAAGCATGGCGACCTGCTGCGCCTGGATTTCGCCATCCTGGCCCTGCACGCGGTGCTCATGGCCAGTTTCGTTGCCTTGCCGTTGGCGCTGGTGGAGCAGGGAGGGCTGGTCAAGGAGGAGCACTGGTGGGTCTACCTCACCGCGCTGCTGGTCGGCTTCTTCGGCATGGTGCCGTTCATCATCTACGGCGAGAAAAAACGCCAGATGAAGCGCGTGTTGCTCGGGGCGGTGACGGTGTTGCTGCTCTGTGAACTTTACTTCGCGCTCTTTGGCAGCGGTCTGCGCGCACTGGTGCTGGGCATCGTGGTGTTCTTCACCGCCTTCAATCTGCTCGAGGCGTCGCTGCCGTCGCTGGTCAGCAAGGTCGCGCCGGCCGGTGGCAAGGGCACGGCGATGGGGGTCTATTCCACCAGCCAGTTCCTTGGCGCCGCTCTTGGCGGCATTCTCGGCGGTTGGCTGTACCAGCATGTGGGGCTGGGCGGTGTGTTCATCGGCTGCGCTGTGCTCTGTGCGATTTGGCTGGCCATTGCTGTTACTATGCGCGAACCGCCGTACGTGACCAGTTTGCGCCTGCCGCTCGATGCCGCGGCACTGGCCGATGTCGGACTGGTCGAACGCCTCAAGGCGACGCCGGGAGTGGCGGACGCCGTGG
>JAEYXX010000103.1 GCA_023431055.1 Pseudomonadota bacterium | reverse complement strand
GGTACAACACCCCGAACATCCACTTCTGCACCTTCGAGGACTTCGAGCGCCTGTGCCACGCCCAGGGTGCCCGTGTGGAAGAACGCCTGGCGGTGGACCGTGACCATCGCCACGGCATCGCCAGCCGTATCTGGCCCAACCTGCTGGGCGAGATCGGCATCTACAGCATCAGCGGCGCGGATCTGTCCGCCCACCGCGTCGCGGTCTGAACGAGGAGAACAACATGCGCCGCATCATCCCCTTCCTGATCGCCCTGTGCCTGGCCCTGCCGGCCGCCGCCGAGCGCAAGCAAAGCTTCGGCGATCTCGACGTGCACTACAGCGTGTTCAATTCCAGCTTCATCCAGCCGGATATCGCCAGCGCCGCCGGCCTGGTGCGCAGCAAGACCCAGGGCGTGATCAACGTCGCCGTGCTCAAGGCCGGCAAGCCCAGCACCGCAGTGGTCGGTGGCGAAGTGAAGGACTTGTTGGGCAAGAGTACCGCGCTGACCTTCCGCCAGGTCACCGAAGGCGAGGCCATCTATTACCTGGCACAGTTCCCGTTCAAAACCCGTGAAGTGCTGAGTTTCACCCTGAACGTACGCCAGGGTGACGATGCGCACCGCATCACCTTCAACCAGGAAATGTTCCCGGATGACTAAGCCAGTGAGTGGTTTCAAGGAGCTGGTCCTGGCCAGCCATAACGCCGGCAAGCTCAAGGAGCTGCAGGCCATGCTCGGCGACGCCGTGCGCGTGCGTTCGATCGGCGAGTTCAGCCAGGTCGAGCCGGAAGAGACCGGCCTGTCGTTCGTCGAGAACGCCATCCTCAAGGCGCGCAACGCCGCGCGCATCTCCGGTCTGCCGGCACTGGCCGACGACTCCGGCCTGGCGGTGGACTTTCTAGGCGGCGCCCCCGGCATCTACTCGGCGCGCTATGCCGATGGCCAGGGCGATGCGGCGAACAATGCCAAGCTGCTCGCCGCCCTGAAAGACGTGCCGGATGCCGAGCGCGGCGCCCAGTTCGTCTGCGCCCTGGCGCTGGTGCGCCACGCCGACGATCCGCTGCCGATCCTCTGTGAAGGCCTGTGGCACGGCAGCATCCTGCACGAAGCCCGTGGCGAGCACGGCTTCGGCTACGACCCGCTGTTCTGGGTACCGGAAACCGGCTGCTCCAGTGCCGAACTGCCGGCCGAGCAGAAGAACCGCCTCAGCCACCGCGCCCGCGCCATGGCCCTGCTCAAGCAGCGCCTGGGGTTATGAAAACGGCCCCAGGCCACAGGCCACAGGCCACAGGCTCGAACCTGCAGCCTGCAGCCTGCAGCCCGCAGCTACCGCCCCTCGCGCTCTATATCCATATCCCCTGGTGCGTGCGCAAATGTCCTTACTGCGACTTCAACTCCCACGCCGCCGGGCCGACGCTGCCTGAAGAAGAGTACGTCGACGCCCTGCTGGCCGACCTCGATGCCGACCTGCAGCACGCCCATGGTCGGCCGCTGACCTCAATCTTCTTCGGCGGCGGCACCCCCAGCCTGTTCTCCGACCGCGCTCTGGGCCGTCTGCTGGAAGGCGTCGAACGGCGCGTGGCCTTCGCTGGCGACATCGAGATCACGCTGGAAGCCAACCCCGGCACCTTCGAGCAGGCCAAGTTCAGGGGCTACCGCGCACTGGGCATCAATCGCCTGTCCATCGGCGTGCAGAGCTTCCAGGAGGCCAAGCTCAAGGCGCTGGGGCGCATCCACGACGGCAACGAGGCCGTGCGGGCCGCCGATATGGCGCGCGCCGCCGGCTTCGACAACTTCAACCTCGACCTGATGCACGGCCTGCCCGAGCAGAGTATCGAGGACGCCCTGTTCGACCTGCGCACGGCCATCAGCCAGGGCCCGACGCACCTTTCCTGGTACCAGCTGACCATGGAGCCGAACACGGTGTTCTGGAGCCAGCCGCCGGTACTGCCGGAAGACGACCTGCTGTGGGACATCCAGGAAGCCGGCCAGGCCCTGCTCGCCGCCGAGGGTTACGCCCAGTACGAGGTGTCCGCCTACGCTCAGCCAGGCAAGCAGGCGCGGCATAACCTCAACTACTGGACCTTCGGCGACTTTCTCGGCATCGGCGCCGGCGCCCACGCCAAATTGAGCACGCCCGACGGGCGCATTCAGCGCACCTGGAAAACCCGTCTGCCCAAGGACTATCTGGACCCGGCCAAGGCCTTCCAGGCCGGCGAGCGCACGCTCGAAGCCGACGAACTGCCCTTCGAGTTTCTGATGAACGTGCTGCGCCTGACCGAAGGCGCGCCCGCCGAGCTATTCACTCAGCGCACCGGCCTGCCGCTGCAGCAGCTCGAGCAGGCACGCCGCGCAGCCGAACGCCAGGGCCTGTTGCAGGCCGATCCGGCGCGCCTGGTAGCCACCGCCAAGGGCCAGCTGTTCCTCAACGATCTGCTGCAACACTTCCTTAGCTGAGGCGCGCCGGGCTCCGGACAGGAACGATCGGCGTCCGCCTTTCAAATGGCCTCGGAAGCCGTGAAATGTCGATCTGACGACATGTCCTCCCGGCTCGGCAAAACCGCACCACCCGACGAGCAACGAGACGCAATACATTCCAAAGGTGAGACAGGCGTCCAAGTTAGCGCCCTCACCCCTCGTTGCTCGGCCTTGCTGTGAAGTGCATAGCGAATTTCTGGCACCCGCGTACCTAGACTGCCCTCTTTCGCCTTACCAGAGGAAGGAGCGATGGCATGTCAAAACGCTGGATAACCGCCGTTATCGCCACAGTAATTGTGGGCGGCACCCTGGGATTCGTGCTGTCGGAAGCCATGCATCCAGAGCCTGACACGACGCAGCGCAAACCAAGCGGCACCCCTGCCGCTCCCACAGCGCCCACCATCGCGGCCGCGGCGGCGCCAGGCATGCCGCCGTCCGCGGGCGGTAGGGCACAAGCGCAACCGGTTGCCAGCACACCGGCAAAGGCGCAAGTGACGCTGTGGGAGGCCGGTTCACTGCAGGCAGAAGAAAGCGACGGCATCATCCGCCACCTCACCCAGCTCGATCCGCAACAGCTGACAACCCTGCATACCGGCCAAGTCGTGGCCCTTGCCCTGCCAGGGCGGCAACAACCCGTGCGTGCGCGCCTCAGCGAAACCCGCAATACCGCCGGCAGCGCCGTCTGGCACGGCGCCCTGCTCGACGGCGAGGCCATGGAAAGCATGACCCTGGTGCGCGGCAAGCTGGAAACCCACATCACCCTGGCCACCGTGGACGGCAGCCTGTCGATCATCGTCGACAACGCCACCGGCAAGACCGTGATCACCGACGAAAACCAGCTGGTTCTGCGCGCCGATCCCAACGATCACCTGCATTACGACCATAAAGAGCTGCCCCCGCTGCCGCCGCCCGCCCAGGGCTGATGCACCTCTCTTACTCCCCAGCACAAGGATTGCAGACATGAAGAACGTGCAATGGTTATCCGCCCTGGCACTGGCGCTGGCCGCCCACCACGCCCAGGCCAACCCCGAGACCGTCGATATCATGGTGCTCTACACCAAGGACGCCCAGGCGCTGCCCAACGGCCGCGACATCGACGCACGCATCGCCAGCTACATCGAGTACACCAACAACGCCTACGCCAAGAGCGGGGTCAACCTGCGCCTGCGTCTGGTTCACAAGCAGCTGCTGGACTGGGCCGACTACTACGACGTGTCCTCGGCCAACCTCAACAAGTTCACCTACGACACCCGCGTGCAGCGTCTGCGCGAGCAGTACGGCGCGGACCTGGTGCAACTGATCAACCGCACCACCCAGGGGCAGGGCTACGGCGTCTGCGGCATCGCCTGGATGGGCACCGGGCCGAAGAACAGCGACCGCTTCAACAGCGGCGCCAAGGAGATGGCCTACGGCCTGACCGGGGTCGACTGCAGCCTCAGCACCTTCGCTCACGAGGCCGGCCACAACATGGGCCTGCGCCACTCCTACGAGCAGGATCTGCAGGAGGGCTACTACAACGCCAACGGCCATAACGGCACCCATGAATGGAGCCGCGGCTATGGCGTGCAGAATCAGTTCAGCACCATCATGGCCTATCCCCAGGTGTTCGGCGCGCGCCGCCAGGCGCCGGTATTCTCCAACCCGCAGCTGCGCGACAGCGAATGCGCCAATCAGGCTTGCGGGCAGCACGAACATGCCGATGCGGTGCGCGCGCTGAACGCCATGGCCAGCCAGATCGCGGCATTCCGCCCGACCCTGGTCCCCGTCACCGGCAACCCGGGAACCACCAACCCCGGTACGCCGCCGGTCGAGCTGGCATGGTGCAGCAAACCGGCGCTGCAGGGCTTGGTACGCAATGGCGAGTTCACCACCAGCGAAGGCTGGCGTGCGCTCTTCGGCCAGTCCGACCTGAGCCTGGTCAACGTGGCCCTGAACTGCCGCGACAACGCCCTGCAGATGGACGCGCGCGGCTTCGACATCCTGGCCACCCCGGTCAGCGGCCTGCGTGACGGCGTGCAGTACCGGCTCCGGGCCAACAGCATGCTCAAGGCCCGCAACAGCCGCGAGAACGTGCGCCTGGCGATCCTGCAGGAGGGTCTCGACGGCCGCCTGACCTACAGCTCGGAGCAGTCGGCCAGCCTGTCCGTCAGCGGCAACGAATTCAGCCGCCTGGAAAAGACCTTCACCTACCGGACGCCGGCCAACGCACGCAATCTCTATGTGGCGGTGTGGAGCGACAGCGGCAGCAGCCTGCTGATCGATGAGGTGGAGCTGCAGGAGATCCAGAGCAGCACGCCGCCAGCGGCGCCCGCGCAGTTCGGCTGGAACTTCGAAAGCGGCATCGGCGGCTGGTCCGGCTACCACGGCAGCGCGCGCGTCAGCACCTACGCCAGCAGCGGTCGTCAGGCGCTGGAAGCCTATCAGCGCGAGTACGAAGGTTCCGGCGCCAGCGTCAGCCTGCTCGGCAACCTGGAGGCCGGCAAGCGCTATCGCATCGAGGCGGACCTGAGCATCGGTCGCAGCACCTCGGTCAGCGCCGTCGCCTACGCCTACCTGTATGTTGAGGACAGCAACGGTCGCGGTCAGTATCTGCCGCTCGGTCAGCGCAACACCCGCGGCGGCAGCTGGAGCAAGCTGCAGCATGAAGTGCAGCTGCCCGCCGGCCCACTGCGCCGTGCAGAGCTATTGCTGCTTGGCACGCAACGCAGCCAGTCGCTGTTCATCGACAACGTCAGCGTGACCCGGCTGTAAGCCAGCGCGCCCATGGTCCCAGCGACCATGGGCGCGCCATTGGCCCAATGGTACCGGCCGAGCGCGGCCCGCGCAGGTGCACACAGGCCGATACGAATCCGTTAGTCTATGGCGCCGGAACGTGCGCCAACAGCGCTTGCCCGCGCGCTAGCCGCACGCAGGCACCTCGAAGCCCGCCAGCGCGGCGTCCCCTTTCGTTTGCCCGGCACCGGCCAACTGCAAAGAGACGGCCAATGCCGCTCATGTCCCTTCGCCGTGCGGTCGGCCAACCTGCTGCGCAACCCGTTCTGCGCCGTGTCAACAAGGAGCCCCAATGGATTTGCTACTGGACCTGATCGTCACCCTCTCGCGCTGGAGCCGCAGCCATCTTGGCGATATCTCCCTGGCCATCATGGCCACCCTGCTGGTGCTGTTCGGCCCGGCCATCAACGCCTGGGTTCAGCGCACCATCGGCAACCTCAACTTCGTGCTGCGCACCCTGCTGTTCGTGGTGTTCTGCGCGGTCGGCTACGGTCTGGCGATCGTCTTCCTCACGCCTTGGCTGGCCAAGGGCCTGGCGCACTTCAACAACTACACCCTGGCCCCGGTGCTGATTCTGATCTTCGTGGTGATCGGCATCATGGCCGACCGCAATTAGCCAGGGCGCCATGAACTCAAGGCAGATCGTCACCGGCTCAGGCGTGCAACCACGCCAGAACCTGTTCGGCCAATTGCTCGGGTGTGTGCCGGGTCGAGTCCAGGCATAGCAACGGACAACTCAGGTGG
Source organism: Pseudomonadota bacterium (assembly GCA_023431055.1). GTDB lineage: Bacteria > Pseudomonadota > Gammaproteobacteria > Pseudomonadales > Pseudomonadaceae > Aquipseudomonas. The sequence goes on along the minus strand of JAEYXX010000103.1, from coordinate 17,518 downwards.
CGGGTCATCCAGGCTTCGTGCATGGCCAGGCTACGCGTGCTCAAGTCGCCCTGCTCGTAACCGGCGGCCCACTCCAGGAAGGCCTGACTTTGCTCATGCATGTCACCTCCCGGCTGGATGCGCGCGCCATAACGCTGTGCTTCACGCTGGCGCAGCCGGCGCATGCGTTCCTGATCATCCAGGCGCAGGAACAAGGCATGGCTGAAAGACGGGATCAACGCCTCACCCCAACTGCACAGCGAACCACTGAGCACCCATCTAGGTGCCTGTGCGGCGCGCTCGCGGATCAGCCTGACCCGGTCCTCGGGCGGCCGCTTGTGCAGATAGGGCGGCTCGCTGGGCAGCCAGTAAAAATCGTCGGTATCCAGATGCAGCCAGCCATTGCGCTCGGCCAGCGTGCGGGCCAGGGTAGTGGTGCCCGAGCCAGATGCACCGAATATATGTAACCGAACCTCCATGGATTCACATCTCCTCGAACAGGACTTCATCATGATTCGCCCCTACCATCCCACAGACAGCGACGCCGTACTCGACCTCTGGTTGAAGGCCTCCATCCTGGCCCACGACTTCGTGCCGGAGAGCTTCTGGCGCGAGCAGCTGCCCGCGATGCGCGAGCTATACCTGCCGCAGGCCGAAACCCTTGTGCTGGAGGAAAAGGGGCAGGTACTGGGCTTCGCATCGCTGCACGAACAGCGTCTGGCCGCATTGTTCGTCAGCCCGGAGCTCAGGGCCGCGGCCTCGGTCGCCAGCTCCTGGACGAAGCCAAGCGCAGGCGTGACAGCCTCGAACTGGGCGTCTACCGCGCCAATGCCCGGGCGGTGGCCTTCTACCGCGCAGGCGGTTTCGTCACGCTGAACGAAACGCGCGACCCGCACACCGGCCAGCCGGAGCTGACGATGCGCTGGTCGCGCGGATGATGCCGGCTCAGTTGCCTTCGCGGCGCAGGGCCTGCGGGGTGAAGTCGCGCGGGCTCAGCCGGGCATTGAAGTCGTACATCTTCTCGTTGTTGTCCAGGCCGTCAGCGAAGTAGCGGCCACCCTTGAGGTCGTAGATGGTCTCCAGGGTCGAGCCGAACATCGGCACCTCGTAGTAGCTGATCGGGTGGGCCTCCTGCAGTCCGATCAGCGCACCGCTGCGGTCATACAGGTCGACGGCGAGGATCTGCCAGCTGTCCTCGTCCAGGTAGAAGCGGCGCTTGGCGTACGGGTGGCTGAAGCCGGTACGCAGGTCCGCCTCCACGACCCAGACGCGGTGCAGCTCGTAGCGCAGCAGTTCGGGGTTGATGTGCTTGGCCTGCAGGATGTCGGCATAGGGGATGCCCTTCTGGTGCACGGCGTAGCTGTTGTACGGCACCAGCATCTCGCGCTTGCCCAGCAGCTTCCATTCGTAGCGATCCGGCGCGCCGTTGTAGGCGTCCACCTGGTCGGCGGTGGCCATGCCGTTGGTATCGGGCTGCAGGGTGTCGTAGGCGAGCATCGGCAGGCGGCGCACGCGACGCTCGCCGCGGTTGAAGCGCCAGGCCTTGCGGATCGCCAGCACCTGATCGAGGGTTTCCTGCACCACCAGGGCCGAGCCGGCCAGCTTGGCCGGCGCCACCACCTTGTACTTGTAGTGGAACAGGGTGTTGTCCAGATCCTGCGGGGCTATGCCTTCGCGGCCGTAGACGAAGTAGATGTCGCGCTCGAGCTTGAGCAGGTTGTAGCTGCCGTTGCTGAGCACCGCCGCCTGATTGGTGGCCATGCTGATCTGGTCGCCGCGGTAACGCATGACATGGTTCCAGATCGCTTCCTGACCGTCCGCCGGCAGCGGGAAGGGTATGCCGGAAGCTGCGCCCTGAACGCCATTGCCGCCGGAGATCAGCTCGGCATTCAGCGCATTGAAGCGGGTGGCGTCGTAGATGCGCTGCGGCGCCGCGGCGCTGCGGCGGGTGGGGAACACGCGCAGGTAGTAGCTGGGGTTCTGCTGCAGCAGGGCCTTGAGGCCAAGCGGCAGCTGCTGTTCGTACTGCGCCAGGTTCTGCCCGTCGACGCGATACAACGGCCGATCATCGGCATAGGGATCCGGGTGATGCATGCCGGGCTGGTAACTGGCAGGCGGCGTGGCCAGGCCTCCGGTCCAGGCGGGAATGGTGCCACTGGCATTACCGGCGCGCTCGCCGCCGAGTGGCGTCAGGTCCTGGCCCAGGCGCGCGGCCTGGCTGGCGTCGACCTTGGCCTGGGCCTGGAAGGCCAGGGCAGTCAGCAGGACGATGGATACCGATCTCAACACAATGCTCTCCTCGCGACGCCATGGCAGCGGCGCCGCTATTGTCCGCGCCCCTGATGGGTGCGCTTGTCTTTGTTGTGTTCTGCGGTGAGGTGCCGTCCTGGCCGTCGGGTGGTCCCGATCTAGTGATGCGTCCTGCCGGTTTTGATAAGGGCTCCAGTTCCCGGCGCGAGGCCGGTTCGGTTCACTCCTGGCGCTGGAACTTCAGATCCCATACGCCATGGCCGAGGCGCTCGCCGCGACGCTCGAACTTGGTCACCGGGCGCTCCTCGGGGCGCGGCACATAGGTGCCATCGGCAGCCAGGTTGCGATAGCCCGGCGCCGCGTTCATCACCTCGAGCATGTGCTCGGCGTAGTTTTCCCAGTCGGTGGCCATGTGCAGCACACCGCCGATCTTCAGCTTGCGGCGCACCAGCTCGGCGAAGGCCGGCTGGACGATGCGGCGCTTGTGGTGACGCGACTTGTGCCAGGGGTCGGGGAAGAACAGCAGCACGCGATCGAGACTGGCATCGGCGACGCAATCGCGCAGCACTTCCAGTGCATCGCAGCTGTACACGCGGATGTTGCTCAGGTTCTGCGCCATGGCGCCATTGAGCAGCGCACCAACACCGGGCTTGTGCACCTCGACGCCAATGAAGTCCTGCTCGGGCGCGGCAGCGGCCATCTCCAGGGTGGAATGGCCCATGCCGAAACCGATTTCGAAAGTACGCGGCGCGCTGCGGCCAAACACCTGATCGAAGTCACGCAGGCCGTCTTCCAGCTCCAGGCCGAACAGCGGCCAGCCCTTGTCGATGCCACGCTGCTGGCCTTCGGTCATGCGCCCGGCGCGCATCACGAAGCTCTTGATGGTACGGCGCTGGCGACCGTCTTCGGTCAGTTCGGGCTGTTGGGTATCGGTCATGTGAAACTCGTTAGTTGATCAGGCCGGTGAGGGGCGACGACGCACTGGCATAAAGTTTCTTCGGCATGCGGCCGGCCAGGTAGGCCAGGCGACCTGCCTCGACGGCATGCTGCATGGCACGCGCCATCAGCACCGGATTCTGCGCTTCGGCGATGGCGCTGTTCATCAGCACCGCCTCGCAGCCCAGCTCCATGGCGATGGTGGCATCGGAGGCCGTGCCCACGCCGGCATCGACCAGCACCGGCACCTTGGATTCCTCGAGGATGATGCGCAGGTTGTACGGGTTGCAGATACCCAGGCCCGAGCCAATCAGGCCAGCCAGCGGCATCACCGCGATGCAGCCGATTTCAGCCAGTTGGCGGGCGATGATCGGGTCGTCACTGGTGTACACCATGACGTCGAAGCCGTCCTTGACCAGCACTTCAGCGGCCTTGATGGTTTCGATGACGTTGGGGAACAGGGTCTTCTGGTCGGCCAGCACTTCCAGCTTGACCAGGTTGTGCCCGTCGAGCAGCTCACGCGCCAGACGGCAGGTGCGCACAGCCTCGGCAGCGTCGTAGCAGCCGGCGGTATTGGGCAGGATGGTGTACTTGTCCGGGCTGATCACATCGAGCAGGTTCGGCTCGCCGGGATTCTGGCCGATATTGGTGCGGCGCACGGCCACGGTAACGATCTCGGCACCGGAAGCCGCGATGGCATCACGGGTCTCGTCCATATCCTTGTACTTGCCGGTACCGACCAGCAGGCGCGACTGGAACGTACGACCGGCCAGGGTAAAGGGCTTGTCGCTGCGAACTTGGCTCATGGAATACTCCTCGTGAAGTCAACCGCCGCCGATGGCGTGCACCACTTCCACCTGATCGCCTTCGGCGAGCTGGGTGCTGTCGTGCTGGCTGCGTGGAACGATGTCCAGATTGAGCTCGACCGCCACACGGCGCCCGGTCAGGTCGAGGCGAACCAACAGGTCGGCGACGCTCTGGTTATCCGGCAGTTCGAAGGGTTCACCATTCAACTGGATACGCATGACGACTCGGTCACAACTAGGAAGAGGGCCGGCATTCTAGCCCGTTAACTGGCCACGACCAAGGCTAAAAGGCGCCATTCGTCCTCATTTCTGACGCCAGGGTCAAGCCAGTCTCCAGGCCGCCAAACCAAGGCACAGCCAGCCGATCAGGAAGGCAACGCCGCCGAACGGGGTGATCATGCCGAGCTTGCCAATGCCACTGAGCGTCAGCAGATAGAGGCTGCCGGAGAACAGCAGGATGCCCACGGCGAAGGCGCCACCGGCCAGGTTTACCAAGCGTCCGGGCATGTGCAGTGCCAGCAGACCGACGCCGAACAGAGCCAGCGCATGGATGAGCTGATAGTGCGTACCGGTCTGGAACACTGCCAGATACTCGGGCGTCAGGCGGTTCTTCAGACCGTGAGCGGCAAAGGCGCCCAGTGCGACGCCGGTAAAGCCGGCAAAAGCGGATAGCAAAAGCCAGAGACGAGCCATGGAAACTCCTGAACAGGTCGACCAGAGCGCAGTTTAACCACTGGCTCGTGTGGCGAGATGGTCGTTATTGTCACACTGGCGCCCAAGCCTGTGGTGTCGCGGGAATGTACAAGGCGACGTCAAAAATCGCTCCCGGCGATTTTTGGCTACCTGCCATCCCTGGCGGTAACCCTTCGGGCCGTCGGCAGAGCCGACGTCAAAAATCGCTCCCGGCGATTTTTTGTTTTAATAGCGCCACGCCCAATCACTGCGAGACCTCATGCTCCGAGCCCTGACCCGCCGCCTGCTGAAACTGCTGCTCTGGCTGATGCTGGCCAGCGCCTTGTTGGTGCTCGTGCTGCGCTGGGTGCCGCCGCCCGGCACGGCGCTGATGATCGAACGCAAGATCGAATCCTGGGGCAGCGGGCAGTCGCTGCAGCTCAAGCGTCAGTGGCGCCCGTGGAACGAGCTGCCGGATCACCTGAAGATGGCGGTGATCGCCGCCGAAGACCAGAAATTCGCCGAGCACTGGGGTTTCGACATGGGTGCGATCCAGGCGGCACTGGCGCACAACCAGAGCGGCGGCTCGCTACGCGGCGCCAGCACCCTCAGCCAGCAGGTGGCCAAGAACCTTTTCCTCTGGTCTGGCCGTAGCTGGCTGCGCAAGGGGCTGGAAGCCTGGTTCACTGCGCTGATCGAACTGTTCTGGTCGAAGGAACGCATCCTCGAGGTCTATCTCAACAGCGTCGAATGGGGCGATGGCATCTTCGGCGCCGAAGCGGCCGCGCAGCATCATTTCGGCGTCGGCGCGCCGTACCTCAATCGCCAGCAGGCCAGTCAGCTGGCTGCCGCGCTACCCAACCCCTTGCGCTGGAGCGCAGGTCGCCCGAATGGCTACGTGATCCGCCGCGCGGCCTGGATTCGCCAGCAGATGAATCAGCTCGGCGGCAGCCACTACCTCAACCAGCTCAGGCCGCAGCGCCCCGATTGGTGGCCGCGCTGGCTGTAAGCTAGCGAGTAGCGCGAAACGCCTTGCGCGGCACCGCATGCAGCAGCGCGACGTCATCGCCACGCAGATGCACGGTCAAACCCCACTGCGGATATACCCAGGCCTGGCCGTCGGCCAGTTCCAGGGTAAGACGCGGCTGGCCGAGACTGGCGGCCAGGCGCTCGCTGACCAGCGCTTGCGGGGCATGCAGATTGAGACTGGCGATGGCGAAGGTGGCCATCTGCGCGGCCAGCGACTGATCCAACGCCCATTCTGCATCGCCTGCTTTCAGGCCTTGCGCCGCCATCAGACTGTCGCGCTGATTCTTGCTCAGTGCCACTTCAGCCTGCAGCGACCACTCGCCCTCCTCCCCTTCGAGCGTCGCTCGATAGGCCAGCCGTGCGCCGTCCAGGCGCGGCTCCAGCCACAGCTCGCCCGAAGTCAGCGCCTGCAGGTCCCGCAAGAGCAACTCGTCCTCGGCCAGCGGCTGCAACAGCACATCACGCCACTGCTGAAGATTGTCCACCGGCCGAACCTCGGTACTGCGCATCAGCCACGCGCCCCAGGCGAAGAACAACGCGGCGACGATTGCGAATATCAGCCAGTGCTGCGCTTTCAGCGGGGCTTTGTTCATGGCAATGCTCCAGACAGCAAAAAGCCGCACCAGGGTGCGGCTTTTCGGGGTAACAACAGACTCAGGCGGCGATGCAGCCCTTGAGCTTGTTCATAGCGTTCTTTTCGAGCTGGCGGATACGCTCGGCGGATACGTTGTACTTGGCTGCCAGATCGTGCAGCGTCGCCTTCTCCTCGGCCAGCCAGCGCTGGTAGAGGATGTCACGGCTGCGCTCGTCCAGGCTTTCCAGCGCTTCGTGCAGGTTGCTGCTGGAGCTGTCGCTCCAGTCGGCATCCTCGAGCTGGCGGGCCGGGTCGTAACGATGGTCTTCCAGGTAATGCGCAGGCGACTGGAAGGCGCTGTCGTCGTCGGCATCGGCTGCCGGGTCGAAGGCCATGTCCTGGCCGGTCAGGCGACTTTCCATCTCGCGCACTTCGTGCGGTTCGACGCCCAGGCTTTCCGCTACCGCGGTGACCTCATCGTTGTTCAGCCAGGCCAGACGCTTCTTCTGGCTACGCAGGTTGAAGAACAGTTTGCGCTGCGCCTTGGTGGTGGCCACCTTGACGATGCGCCAGTTCTTCAGGATGAACTCGTGGATCTCGGCACGGATCCAGTGCACGGCGAAGGACACCAGACGCACGCCCATTTCCGGGTTGAAGCGCTTGACCGCCTTCATCAGGCCGACGTTGCCTTCCTGGATCAGGTCAGCCTGAGCCAGGCCATAACCGGAGTAGCTGCGGGCGATATGCACGACGAAACGCAGGTGGGCCAGCACCATCTGGCGGGCGGCCTCGAGATCCTGCTTGTAGTAGAGATTATCGGCCAGTTCACGCTCCTGCTCAGGCGTCAGCAGCGGGATGCTGTTGACCGCATGCACGTAAGCTTCCAGGTTGGCGCCTGGAACAAGGGCATGAACAGGTTGCAAGGAAGTGGACATTGGAATCCTCCGATTCACGAAACTCGTGCAGTGTAGCACTGCGCTATCTGATGCAGGACCTGTGGATAAGTTCCCTGACAGATAGTCAATATCAACCAAAACAATGGCTTGTCAGCCTGGGTTCAGCATCAACGAGGAGCGAGCTCGTTTAGATGCCGAGCCACTGCCAGCCAGGCGCCAATATAGCCCAACAGCACGGCGCCAAGCAGCAGCGAAAAACCGTCGGACGAAGGTACGCCACCCAGGGCGAAATCGCTACCGTAAAGTCCGGCCAAACGTACTACAGCATCGTTCAGCCAATCCAGCCCGAAGGCCAGCAGCAACCAGGCGAAGACGCCCGCGCCGAAACCGTACAACGCGCCCATATAAAGGAAGGGACGTCGCACGTAGCCATCGGTTCCACCTACCAGCTTGATCACTTCGATCTCGGCGCGGCGGTTCTCGATGTGCAGGCGGATGGTGTTGCCGATCACCAGCAGCAGCGCCAGGATCAGCAGCAGGCTGAGACCGAAGACGAAGCGATCACCCAGTTTGAGGATGGCGGTCAGGCGCTCGACCCAGACCAGATCGAGCTGCGCCTGCTCCACCTTAGGCAGCTCGGCCAGGCGTTGGCGCAGAGCTTCGAGCTTGGCCTTGTCGACTTCCTTGGGCGTGACCAGGACTACGCCTGGCAGCGGGTTCTCCGGCAGTTCCTTGAGCGCCTGGCCCAGGCCGGAGAGCTGCTGGAACTCCTCCAGCGCCTGCTCACGGCTGATCCACTCGGCATCGGAGACATCATCCATCGCTGCGATCTGCTCGCGCAGCGCCTGGCCGTCACGCTCGCCGGCGGACATGTCGAGGAACAGGGAAATCTGCGCCGCACGCTGCCAAGAGCCGCCGAGCTTCTCGACGTTGTCCAGCAGCAGCGACAGGCCCATGGGCAGGCTCAGCGCCACGGCCATCACCCAGCAGGTGAAGAAGCTGCCAATCGGCTGGCGCGCCAGGCGGCGCAGACTGTCCACCAGGCTGGCGCGGTGGCTTTCCAGCCAGGCGTTGAACAGCGTGCGGAAATCCGGCTCGTCCGCCGGGCCGTCGACCACCTTGTTGCGCGGCGCAGCGCCGACACGTTCGGCCGGTTGCGGCGTGGGCATCTTCGATGCGCTCATCAGGCAGCCTCCCCGTCACCGATCAGGCGACCGCGTTGCAGGGTGAGCATGCGCTGGCGCATACGCGCGATCAGCGCCAGGTCGTGGCTGGCGATCAGTACCGTGGTGCCCAACTGGTTGATGTCTTCGAACACGCCCATGATCTCGGCAGCCAGGCGCGGGTCGAGGTTACCGGTGGGCTCATCCGCCAGCAGCAGGGCCGGACGGTGGACGATGGCACGGGCGATGCCGACACGTTGCTGTTGCCCGGTGGACAGATCGCCAGGCGATTGCGCCGCCTTGTCGCTGAGGCTGACGCGCTCCAGTGCGGCACCAACGCGCTTGGCGATCTCCGGCTTGGACAGGCCGAGAATCTGCAGCGGCAGGGCGACGTTGTCGTACACGCTACGGTCGAACAGTAATTGATGGTTCTGGAACACCACGCCGATCTGCCGGCGCAGGAAGGGAATCTGCGCGTTGGTGATGGTGGACAGATCCTGCCCGGCCAGCAGCAACTTACCGCTGGTAGGCCGCTCCATCGCCAGCAGCAAACGCAGCAGCGTGCTCTTGCCGGCGCCGGAGTGACCGGTGACGAAGAGAAATTCGCCGGGGCGAACGCGGAAAGTCAGCTCGTGCAGCCCGACATGGCCATTGGGGTAACGCTTGGCGACCTGCTCGAATCGGATCATCCGCGCTCACGCTCCTCGAAGAGTGCCTGGACGAAAGCCTGCGCCTCGAACGGGCGCAGATCATCGATGCCTTCACCCACGCCGACGTAGCGAATCGGCAGGCCGAACTGCTTGGCCAGGGCGAAGATGACGCCGCCCTTGGCGGTGCCGTCGAGTTTGGTCAGCGCCAGGCCGGTGAGGTTCACCGTCTGGTTGAACTGCTTGGCCTGGCTGATGGCGTTCTGCCCGGTGCCGGCATCGAGTACCAGCAGCACTTCATGCGGCGCGGTTTCGTCCAGCTTGCCGATCACTCGACGGACCTTCTTCAGCTCTTCCATCAGGTTGTCTTTGGTGTGCAGGCGCCCAGCGGTATCGGCGATCAGCACGTCGATGCCGCGCGACTTGGCGGCCTGTACCGCATCGAAGATCACCGAGGCCGAGTCGGCGCCGGTGTGCTGGGCAATGACCGCGATGTTGTTGCGCTCACCCCAGACCTGCAGCTGTTCCACGGCAGCGGCGCGGAAGGTGTCGCCGGCGGCGAGCATGACCTTCTTGCCGTCCTGCTGCAGCTTCTTGGCCAGCTTGCCGATGGTGGTGGTCTTGCCCACGCCGTTCACGCCGACGACGAGAATCACGTAAGGCTGTTTGGCAGTGTCGATGACCAGCGACTGCTCGACCGGCTTGAGCAGAGTCACCAGCTCTTCCTGCAGTGCCTTGTACAGGGCGCCGCTGTCGGCCAGTTCCTTGCGCGCCACGCGCTTGGTCAGGTTGCCGATGATGGTGGTGGTCGCCTCGACGCCAACGTCAGCGGTGAGCAGACGGGTTTCCAGATCGTCGAGCAAGTCATCGTCGATAGCCTTCTTGCCGAGGAACAGGCTGGCCATCCCTTCGCCAAGGCTGGCGCTGGTCTTGGACAGGCCTTGCTTGAGGCGGGCGAAGAAGCTCGGCTTTTCCTGAGTGGCTGGCGCCGCGACGAGAGCTGGCGCAGCCGCGACGGGTGCGGCCTCGACAACAGGCTCGGACACGACCGGCGGCGGTTCAATAACGACAGGGGCGGCTGAGGGTTCGGCAGCCTGCGGTTCAGGCTGTGGTGCTGGAGCGGACGCGACCTCAGCCACTTCAGGCTCGGCTACCGGCGCGGGCTCAGGCGTCGGCGGCTCGACAGGCGCCTGGTTAACAGGTTGCTCGATGGGCGCGGATTGAGTCGACTCGACAGCGGTTTCTGCGGGCTTCTTGCGCCACCAACTGAACAGGGATTTCTTCTCTTCACTCATAGGCTGAGCCTGAGTATCGGCCTCAGCCGGTGGATTCTTGTCGTCTTTGGAACCAAACATGGGTCTTCTCAAAGGGGCGAGCAGTCATCGCAGGCAGTCGGTGCCGCGTGCCGCATCCAGAAAAATTCGCTTGCCAGGCATGTCCCGGGGCAACCGCCCGCACGGGCACATCAAAGGGCTTGCGCTGTACGAAACAGCCCGAGACTTTACCACTTTAGAGCGCTACCGCGCAGCGTTGCAGCCTGCCAGTTTCCTGCCGCTGATCAGGCGCCTGCAGTAATCGCCACCGCCAGCGTGAGACCCGACAGTAGCGCGCCCAAAACCTATACAAGAGCTGTACAACCTGATACACAGTTGTAGAACATCTTCCTCAGCTCATCCTTTGCGGGGTCGCAAACATGCTTGTCCGCCTTACCTATGCCAGCCGCGCCAGCCATGGCATGTCTTCACAACTGATCCGCGATATTCTCGAAAGCTCGCAACGTAACAATCCGACACGCGGCCTCACTGGCATCCTGTGCTGTAACGCCGACACCTTTGTTCAAGCACTGGAAGGACCGCGAACAGCCATCAACGCGTTGTACAACCGTTTGGCAGAGGATAACCGCCACAAGGACCTGACGATTCTCGACTACGAAGAGATCCACGTCCGCCGCTACGCCAGCTGGAGCATGGGCTGGGCCGGCGCCAAGCAGGCCAACCGAGAACTTTTTCTGAAATACTCCTGCAGCGACCACCTGGACCCTTTCGGCATGAGCGCCGAACAGGTCAATGGCTTGCTACTGGAACTGTCAGCAAGCGTGAGCACTATCAGCACCCCGATTATCGACTGAATCCAATTCGCTGCGACGCAGAACCTAATCGCTTGCGCCGATGTCCCAACGGCGGGCGGTGCCTCGTAGTATGGATGGGGTATCCTGACGCCCTCTTGTCAACGGCGGTTCGACCGCCTCGACCATCCAACAGGACGACACCTGAATGATTGTCTCTGCACGCCGCGCCCTCGGTTTGATCATGGGGGTGCTCTGCCTGCCGCTGGCGGCGTTCGCCGCCGCGCCACAGCCAACCCACGAATTTACCCTCGATAACGGCCTCAAGGTCATAGTCCGCGAGGACCATCGCGCCCCCGTGGTGGTCTCGCAGATCTGGTACAAGGTCGGCTCCAGCTATGAGACGCCCGGTTCCACCGGCCTTTCCCACGCGCTGGAACACATGATGTTCAAGGGCAGCCGCAAGTTCGGCCCCGGCGAAGCCTCGCGCATCCTGCGCGAACTGGGCGCCGAGGAGAACGCCTTCACCAGCGACGACTACACCGCCTACTATCAGGTACTGGCCAGCGACCGCCTGGGCGTGGCGCTGGAGCTGGAAGCCGACCGCCTGGCCAGCCTGCAGCTGCCAGCAGACGAGTTCGCCAAGGAGATCGAAGTGATCAAGGAAGAGCGCCGCCTGCGCACCGACGACCGCCCGTCTTCGCTGGCTTACGAGCGCTTCAAGGCCATGGCCTATCCAGCCAGCGGCTACAGCATCCCCACCATCGGCTGGATGGCCGACCTCGACCGCATGCACATCGACGAACTGCGTGCCTGGCACCAGAAATGGTACGCACCGAACAATGCCACCCTGGTGGTGGTCGGTGACGTGACCGTGGATGAGGTCAGGAGCCAGGTGCAGCGCTACTTCGGCGACATTCCGCGCGGTGAAGTGCCGACCGCCAAACTGCCGCAGGAACTGGCCGCGCCGGGCGAACGCCGCACCACGCTGTACCTCAAGACGCAGTTGCCGAGCCTGATCATGGGCTTCAACGTACCGGGTCTGGCCACCGCCGAAACGCCGCGCCAGGTCTATGCCCTGCGCCTGGCCGCCGCCCTGCTCGACGGCGGCTACAGCGCACGCCTGTCCACCCGCCTGGAACGCGGCGAAGAACTCGTCTCGGGCGCCAGCGCCTGGTACAACGCCTTCACCCGTGGCGACAGCCTGTTCATCGTCTCGGCCACGCCCAACGTGCAAAAAGGCAAGACCCTGGAGCAGGCCGAGGCCGGCCTGTGGCGCGAGCTGGAAGAGCTGAAGAAAGCCCCGCCGTCCGCCGCCGAACTGGCCCGCGTACGCGCCCAGGTGATCGCCGGCCTGGTGTTCGAGCGCGACTCGATCACCAGCCAGGCCACCAGCATCGGCCAACTGGAAACCGTCGGCCTGTCATGGCAACTGATCGACCAGGAGCTGGCCGAGCTGGAGGCCGTCACCCCGGCCGACATCCAGCAGGCCGCACGCACCTTCTTCGTCCGCGACCGCCTGAGCGTCGCCCACGTACTGCCTGAAGAATTCCGTAATGAGGAGTCCCGCCCATGAAGACTGAGCACCGCCGCCTGGGCCTGCTCGGCCTGATCCTGTCCAGCGCCCTGGCTCTGGGCGCCTGCGCCAACCTGTCCGACAGCACCGTGACTGGCGATGCCGCCAAGCTGCAGTCGCTGGCTGCGCTCGACGGCAAGGCGCCAACCCGCCGCACCCTGGACATCCAGACCTGGCAGACCGCGCAAGGCGCCAAGGTGCTGTTCGTCGAAGCGCACGAGCTGCCGATGTTCGACCTGCGTCTGACCTTCGCCGCCGGCAGCAGCCAGGACGGCGGCGTGCCAGGCCTGGCCACCCTGACCAACGCCATGCTCAACGAAGGCGTACCGGGCAAGGACGTCGGCGCCATCGCCGCCGGCTTCGAGGGACTCGGTGCCGAGTTCGGCAACGGCGCCTACCGCGACATGGCCGTGGCCAGCCTGCGCAGCCTGAGCGCGCAGGAGCAGCGTGAGCCGGCACTGGCCCTGTTCGCCGAGGTACTGGGCAAGCCCACCTTCCCCGCCGACTCGCTGGCACGGATCAAGAACCAGTTGCTGGCCGGCTTCGAGTTCCAGAAACAGAACCCGGGCAAGCTGGCCAGCCTCGAATTGTTCGAGCGCCTATACGGTCAGCACCCCTACGCTCACCCAAGCGACGGCACGGCGCAGTCGATCCCGGCCATCACCCGCCAGCAGTTGCAGGCTTTCCATGCCCGCGCCTATGCCGCCGGCAATGCGGTGATCGCGCTGGTTGGTGATCTGTCGCGCAGCGAAGCCGAGGCCATCGCCAATCAGGTATCCGCCGCCCTGCCGCCAGGTCCGGCGCTGGCCAAGATCGCCCAGCCACAAGCGCCCAAGCCTGGTGTCAGCCATATCGAGTATCCGTCCAACCAGACCCACCTGATGATCGCTCAGCTCGGCATCGACCGCCGCGACCCGGACTACGCCGCGCTGTACCTGGGCAACCAGATCTTCGGCGGCGGCGGTTTCGGCACGCGCCTGATGAGCGAGGTGCGCGAGAAGCGCGGCCTGACCTACGGCGTCTACTCCGGTTTCAGCGCCATGCAGGCACGCGGCCCGTTCATGATCAACCTGCAGACCCGCGCCGAACTCAGCGAAGGCACCCTGGCGCTGGTCAAGCAACTGCTGGGCGACTATCTGCGTGATGGCCCGACCCAGCAAGAGCTGGATAATGCCAAGCGCGAACTGGCCGGCAGCTTCCCACTGTCCACCGCGAGCAATGCCGCCATCGTCGGCCAACTGGCCTCGATGGGTTTCTACGACCTGCCGCTGAGCTACCTGGACGACTTTATGCGTGACGTGCAAAACCTGACCACCGAGCAAGTGAAAGCGGCGATGGCCAAACACCTCGACCCCGAGGCGCTGGTGGTGGTTACCGCCGGCCCGACGGTAGCGCAGAAGGAGCTGCCGCCGCCCACCGACCGCCCGACCGAGCAGCCCAGCACGGTGCCGCACTGATGCGTGGTCGCGCACCGCAGAAACCCGCCGCGGGCAAAGCCCACGGCGGGCAGGGCCAACTGCGTATCATCGGCGGCGAGTGGCGTTCGCGGCGCTTCGCCTTCCCCGACGGCCCCGGCCTGCGTCCAACTCCGGACCGGGTACGCGAGACGCTGTTCAACTGGCTGGCGCCTTATGTCGAGGGCGCTCATGTGCTCGACCCTTTCGCCGGCAGCGGCGCACTGCTGCTAGAAGCTTTGTCACGCGGCGCAGCAAGCGGTCTGGCCTGCGACCTCAACCCGGCGTCGGTAAGCGCGCTGCGCGGGCACCTGGCGACCCTGCAATGCAGCACCGGCGAAATTCAGCTGGGTGACGCCCTGCAACTGCTGGCACGCCCGGCACCAAGGCGCTTCGATATCGTTCTGCTCGATCCGCCCTTCCACAAGGACCTGCTGCAGAGCGCCTGCACCCTGCTTGAAACACAAGGCTGGCTGGCCGACGACGCCTGGATCTACACCGAAAGCGAAAGCGCGCCCTCGACGCTGGGCCTGCCCGGCAACTGGCGCCTGCATCGCGAGAAGCACACCGGTCAGGTGCATTACGCGCTGTGGCAGCGTGGATGAAGGACTTTATCTACGCCCACCTGCCCTACCTGCTGCTGATCGCACTGGCGCTGCCGGTGCTGCTCAGCCAGCAGGAAATTCTGCTGAATTTGAATCGCACGATACTGTTGGAGCATCAGCAAGGTATCGTCATCGGACTTACCAATCAGCGTATCGTCGCGTTACTGGTATTGGCCTGGTGCGCTTGGCGCATACTCCGCAAGCGCCGACGCTGAATAGCTCCGTAGCCTGGATGAAATCCAGGGCCACCACTCCCGGATTGCATCCGGGCTACGTCTACTGCCGACGATCGACTGCACCATGAACACTGACTTTCGCCCCGCCTGGTGGCTCCCCGGCCCGCATCTGCAGACGCTGTGGAACCCCTTCTGTCGCAAGCCGCCGCAACTGCAGCGGCAGCGCGAGCGGCTGTGGCTGGACGATGGTGATTTTCTCGACCTCGACTGGCATGGCCCGCATGACGCCCATGCGCCGCTGGTGTTGGTGCTGCATGGCCTGACCGGCAGCTCCAATTCGCTCTACGTGCTCGGGCTGCAACAGGCCTTGGCCACACGCGGCTGGGCCAGCGTGGCGCTGAACTGGCGCGGCTGCTCCGGTGAACCGAACCTGCTGCCACGCGGCTACCATTCCGGCGCCAGCGAGGATCTGGCATCAACCGTGGCCCACCTGCGCGCGCAACGGCCAATGGCGCCGCTATACGCCGTCGGCTATTCGCTGGGCGGCAACGTGCTGCTCAAGTACCTGGGTGAAAGCGGCGCGCAGAGCCAGCTGCAGGCCGCGGTGGCGGTGTCGGTGCCGTTTCGTCTGGATCAGTGCGCCGACCGTATCGGCCTGGGATTCTCGCGGGTGTACCAGGCGCATTTCATGCGCGAGATGGTCGCCTACGTGAACAACAAGCAGCGCCTGTTCAGCGAACAGGGCCAGAGCGAGCGCCTGTCGGTGCTGGAACGCCTCGGCCCGCTGGACGGCATGCGCACCTTCTGGGACTTCGACGGGCGCATCACTGCGCCGCTGCACGGTTTCGCCGATGCCCACGACTACTACCGGCGCGCCTCCAGCCGCTTCTACCTGGGCGACATTCGCACGCGCACGCTGATCATCCAGGCCGAGGACGATCCCTTCATCTTCCGCCACAGCCTACCCGACGCCAGCGAACTGGCCCCCGGCACCGAGTTCGAACTGCATGCCAAGGGCGGCCATGTCGGCTTCGTCGAGGGTACTCCGCGCCGGCCAGGTTATTACCTTGAACGGCGCATTCCGCAGTGGTTGGCGAGCCTCGGGTAATCGCGGCTGAAGCCGCTCCTACGCGGCATGCAAGGCTGTAGCCCGGATGAAATCCGGGAAGACGCGACAACGGCCTTTCCGGATTGCAACCGGGCACGGCAGTCGCAGCGGATTGCGGGAGGCGCTTCAGCGGCGAGAAGTTCGCGGCTAAAGCCCCTCCAACGAATGCCGTGCGTGTGAGGCAATCACCCCAGCACCTGCTCCAGCGGCACATGCAGCCGGCCATACAGCGCCTCGACCGCCGCGCGCGCCGAAGGCGCGATATAGCCACCCTCGAGCGCCAGCACCTGGTAGATGCCGCGGCGCAGCATGTCCTGGCTGAGGTTGTCCGGACTGGCGCCCGCCGTGCAGAGAAAGCGCACCCAGGAGGTCATGATGATCCAGGCGTTGAGCGTCAGCGCCTCGATCTGCGCCGGCGTCATCGACAGGATGCCGGCCTCGACGAAGCCCTGGTAGATCGACTGCGCCCCCACCAGGCAACGCCGGGCGAAGGCGCGGTAACGCGCGGCCAGCTCGGCGTCCGACTCCAGCAGGTGCTCCAGGTCGCGGTGCAGGAAACGGTAATGCCACATCGCCGCCAGCAGCGCCTCCAGATAGAACGTCTTGTCCTCCACCGTCAGCGCGCGGCCTTCGGGGCGGCGCAGAAAGCTGTCGACCTGCGCTTCGTACTGGGCGAACAGCTCGGCGATGATCATCTGCTTGTTGCGGAAGTGGTAATACAGATTGCCCGGCGAAATGCCCAGGTGCGCGGCGATATGGTTGGTAGTGACGTTGCGCTCGCCCTGGCCGTTGAACAGGGCCAGGCTCTCGGCAACGATGCGGTCGCGGGTCTTGGGTGGCGCCATGACGCAGCTCAATCTCGACTTCAAAAGTGGCAAAGGTACAGGCGAAACAGCCGAAGTGTTACCCCTCGACGCATCCCATAGGCTGCTGCTGGCCTTTGGTTAGGGTGCGACTCCGGCAGCGACGCGGCATCCTATTTGACACATTAGAGTAATTGCTCTAGAAATCCAGCACAGTCCCAAGCAGCCCGCTGGAACGTCGAGGAGAAACCCATGGTCGCCGACATCGCCTATCTGCAGCAGAGCCAACAGCAGATCAACCAGCTGGACGCCACCTTCGCCCTGCAGCGCGCGGCCTTTGCCGCCAACCCGATGCCATCGGCCGAGCAACGCATCCAGTGGCTGAAATCCCTCAGCGAGCTGCTGACCGAGCAGCAGGATGCGCTGATCGCGGCGATCTCTGCCGACTTCAGCAATCGCTCGGCCGACGAGACCCTGCTCGCCGAGCTGATGCCCAGCCTGCACGGCATCCACTATGCGTCCAAACGCATCAGAAAGTGGATGAAGCCTTCGCGGCGCAGCGTCGGCCTGCAGTTCATGCCCGCCTCGGCCAAGGTCATCTACCAGCCGCTGGGCGTGGTCGGCATCATCGTGCCGTGGAACTACCCGCTGTTTCTCGCCATCGGCCCGCTGACCGGTGCCCTGGCCGCCGGCAACCGGGTGATGATCAAGATGAGCGAGTCCACGCCGGTCACCTCGCAACTGGTCAAGGATCTGCTGGCGCGCATCTTCCCCGAGGA
>JAEYXX010000124.1 GCA_023431055.1 Pseudomonadota bacterium | reverse complement strand
GCAATGTCGTGAGCCCGCAGGACGAGCTGGACCTACCCCGAGAGTGGCGCGAGTTCGTCACAAGCAACGGGCTGGACGCCGTGGTGTGCATCGCCGCGGCACTGCGTCGCGGTGTGCTGAACACTGAAGAGTCACGGCGCTATGCACGCCCAGCAGCCAACCTGGAGGCACCATGGGAGCTTTCCGGCCTCGGCCAGTTGCATGAAGCGGCGCAGCAGGCCGACCGCCTGATCTGCTTCGGAGGCCACTGATGAGCAAGTCGCTGTTGATCATCAGCCGTCAGGCACCCTGGAGCGGTCCCGGCGCGCGCGAGGCACTGGACATCGCCCTGGCCGGTGGCGCCTTCGACTTGCCCATCGGCATGCTGTTTCTTGATGACGGCGTGTTCCAGCTGAGCAAGGTCCAGCAGCCGAATGCTCTGCAACAGAAGGACCTCGGCGCCAATCTGCAGGCCCTGCCGATGTTCGGCGTGGAGGCTCTGTACGCCAGCCAGCGCAGCCTGGCCGAGCGCGGACTCGGCGCCACCGCATTGAATATCGCGGTACAGCGCCTCGACGACAGCGCGCTGACCGCCCTCCTCGACCGTTACGACCAGGTGATCACACTCTGATGGCCACCCTGCATATTCTGTCCCACTCGCCTTTCGCCGACAGCCGCCTGGCCAGCTGCCTGCGCCTGCTGGGGGCCGACGACGCACTGCTGCTCAGCGGTGATGCGGTCTATGCCCTGCAGCCCGATACCGCCAACCTGCATGCGCTGCAGCTGATGCCCGCCAGCGTTGCGCTCTATGCCCTGGACGAAGACCTCGCCGCACGCGGCCTGCAGGCACCCGAGCGCGTGAGGGCCGTGGATTACCCGGCGTTCGTTGAGCTCTGCACCCGTTACGCCAAGGTCAACAGTTGGCTATGAGTACTCTTGACGTCGCCGGCCGCGAAATCGCCCTGGACAAGGATGGATACCTGGTCCACCTGCAGGACTGGTCGCACCCGGTTGCCGAAGCACTGGCCGCCGCCGAGGAGCTGCAACTGAGCCACGAGCACTGGGAAATTCTCGACCTGCTGCGTGCCTTCTACGATGAGTTCCAGCTGTCGCCGGCCAATCGCCCCCTGATCAAGTACGTGGCGCTCAAGCTCGGCCCGGACAAGGGCAACAGCCTGCACCTCAACCGCCTGTTCAAGGGCACGCCCGCCAAACTCGCCGCCAAGCTCGCCGGCCTGCCGAAACCGACCAATTGCCTATGAACCTGATCACGCCCGCCGAACATCCTTTCGCCCAGTTCGTGCGCACTCTCGGCAAGGGCAAACGCGGCGCGCGCGGCCTGACCCGCGAGGAGGCCCGCGAAGCCATGGGCATGCTGCTCGACGACAAGGTCGAGGACACCCAGCTCGGCGCCTTCCTGATGCTGCTGCGGCACAAGGAGGAAAGCGCGGAGGAGCTTGCCGGTTTTACCGAAGCCATCCGCCCACGACTGGCTGCTCCCCGTATTCAGGTCGATCTGGACTGGCCCAGCTACGCCGGCAAGAAGCGCCACCTGCCCTGGTACCTGCTGGCGGCCAAGGCGCTGGCCGCCAGCGGCGTGCGCATCTTCATGCACGGCGGCGGCGCGCATACCGCCGGGCGTCTGTATAGCGAGCAGCTATTGACAGAGCTGGATATCCCCTGCTGCCGCGACTGGCAGGGCGTGGCAACGGCGCTCGATCAGCATGGCCTGGTCTACAGCTACCTGGGCGACTGGATGCCGGCACTGCAGCGCATGATCGATCTGCGCAACACGCTGGGTCTGCGCTCGCCGATTCATTCCCTGGCGCGCATCATCAACCCGCTGGGCGCCAGCTGCGGGCTGCAGAGCATCTTCCATCCCGGCTACCAGGCCGTGCACCGCGAAGCCAGCCGTCTGCTCGGCGACCCTGCCATCGTCATCAAGGGCGAAGGCGGCGAGATCGAGGTCAACCCTGATGTGCCCTGCCACCTGTACGGCACCCGCGATGGCGAGGACTGGGACGAAGAATGGCCGGCACTTTCGGCGCAGCGCCACGTCAAACCGGAACAGCTCGACCCGACCGTCCTGAGCGCCTTCTGGCGCGGCGAACGCGAGGATGCCTACGGCCAGTTGGCCGTTGTCGCCACCATGGCCGTCGCGTTGCGAGGGCTGGGCATGTCGCGCGAGCAGGCTTTCGAACAGGCCCGGCAGCGCTGGGATGCCCGACTTCGATCCAATAAGCCGATTGATTAAGCCAGCTTTTTCCACCTTTCAATCGACCCCATGGCGTTAGACTCCAGGTTCATTCAAGAACGGAGGCAAGCGTTATGGGTTTGCTGATCGATGGGCACTGGCACGACCAGTGGTACGACACTGGCGACAGTGGCCGCTTCCAGCGCGAAAGCGCGCAACGCCGCAACTGGGTAACCGCCGACGGCAGCGCCGGCCCGAGTGGCGACGGCGGCTTCAAGGCCGAAGCCGGGCGCTATCACCTGTACGTCTCGCTGGCCTGCCCCTGGGCTCACCGGACCTTGATCCTGCGCAAGCTAAAGGGTCTGGAATCCTTGATCGACGTATCGGTGGTCAGTTGGCTGATGCGCGAGCACGGCTGGACCTTCGACCGCAATTTCGGTTCCAGCGGCGACCGTCTCGACAACCTCAGTTACATGCACCAGCGCTACACGGCCGACGCCCCCCACTACAGCGGCCGCGTCACCGTGCCGACACTCTGGGACACACAGAGCGGTGGCATCGTCAGCAACGAGTCGGCGGAAATCATCCGCATGTTCAACAGCGCCTTCGACGGTCTGACCGGCAATGACCTGGACTTCTACCCAGAGCCGCTACGCGAACGTATCGACCAGCTCAACGAGCGTATCTACCCGGCGGTGAACAACGGCGTCTACCGCGCCGGCTTCGCCACCACCCAGGAAGCCTACGAAGAAGCCTTCGACGAGCTGTTCGCCATGCTCGATGAGCTGGAGGCACTCCTGGACAGCAATCGCTATCTGGCCGGTGAATACCTGACCGAGGCCGACATCCGCCTGTTCACCACGCTGATCCGCTTCGATGCCGTCTACCACGGCCACTTCAAGTGCAACCTGCGGCGCATCGAGGACTACCCGAACCTGTCCAACTGGCTGCGCGAGCTGTATCAGTGGCCGGGGATCGCCGAGACGGTGGATTTCACCCACATCAAGTCGCACTACTACGCCAGCCACGCCACCATCAACCCGACCGGGGTGATTCCCAAGGGGCCGCAACAGAATTTCACCCGCGCGCATGACCGCCAGCGCCTGCCGGGCAAGGGTGTGTGGCGAAAAGCTGAGAGTTAGGTCATAGAGGGTGGATGACGCTTTTTCATACACCGATGCCCGACCGCGGTGGATCGATGAAGCGCGATCCACCCTACCTGCGTCAGAGGCTGCCCTGAGCGCCTTCGAACCAGGCCAGCTTGTCTCGCAGGGTGACCACTTCTCCGACTATCACCAGGGTGGGCGCATGCACTTCGTGCTGCGCTACCAACTGCGGCAGGGTTTCCAGGGTACCGGTGAAGACCCGCTGATTCTGCGTGGTGCCCTGTTGAACTAGCGCCGCCGGCGTTGCACCCGAGCGGCCGTGGGCGATCAATTGCTCGCAGATGCCGGATAACCCAACCAGGCCCATGTAGAACACCAGCGTCTGCCCAGGCGCCACCAGATCCTTCCAGGGCAGGTTGCTGCTGCCGTCCTTCAGGTGGCCGGTAACGAAACGCACCGACTGCGCATGATCGCGATGGGTCAGCGGAATCCCGGCATAGGCCGCGCAACCGGAGGCCGCGGTAATACCCGGCACCACCTGGAACGGAATATCCTCGGCGGCCAGCTGCTCGATCTCTTCGCCACCGCGGCCGAAGATGAACGGATCGCCACCTTTCAGGCGCAGCACGCGCTTGCCCTGGCGCGCCAGGTCGATCAGCAGCTGGTTGATCTGCTCCTGCGGCACAGCATGATCGGCGCGGCGCTTGCCGACGTAGATGCGCTCGGCATCGCGCCGGCACAGCTCGATGATGGCCGGTGCCACCAGGCGGTCGTAAAGCACCACATCAGCCTGCTGCATCAGGCGCAGGGCGCGAAAGGTCAGCAGATCGGGATCACCCGGGCCGGCGCCGACCAGATAGACCTCGCCCAGCGCACGGGACGCCGCACCGGCCAGACGTTCCTCCAGCAGGCGCTCGCCCTCTTCGGGCTTGCCGGCAAACACGCTTTCGGCGATCTGCCCCTGGAAGACGTCCTCCCAAAACACCCGGCGTTGCTGCACATCGGGAAACAGCTGCTTGACCCGCTCACGGAAGCGTTTGCCCAGATCGGCCAGTTGACCGTAGGTGGCCGGTATCCAGGTTTCGATCTTGGCGCGGATCAGCCTGGCCAGCACCGGCGCATCGCCGCCGCTGCTGACCGCGACGATCAGCGGCGAGCGGTCGACGATGGCCGGAAAGATCACGCTGCACAGTGCCGGCGCGTCCACCACGTTGACCGGGATACCCAATGCCTGAGCCTCGGCGGAAATCTGCGCGTTAAGCGGTACGTCATCAGTCGCGGCGATGACCAGAGCGACGCCCTGCAAATCGTTGCTCACGTAGCCACGCAGGAAACAACCTTCGGCCCCGGCCAGCTCCTGCAGCTCGCTACGAATCTCGGGCGCGACGACGCGCAGACGGGCCCCGGCATCGCTCAGCAGGCGTGCCTTGCGCAACGCGACCTCGCCACCACCGATCACCAGTACCGGGCGATCCTGCAGCTTGTGGAACAGCGGAAGGAATTGCATGAGTCGTGCCTCGTAAGCGGAATGTGAGCGGCTGGCTCGTAATCTGCACCGTATGCGCCGGCCATGAGCGCGACCTAGCTACGGAGTCCGTGGCGAGACCTGCCGCCCAAAAAACGGGGCGGCCATTGCTACCCCGTATCGTGCAAAACGATCAGCCTTAGCCGATCACCTCGATGCCGCCCATATAGGGCTTGAGCACCTCGGGCACGCGGATGCTGCCGTCGGCCTGCTGGTAGTTCTCCAGCACGGCCACCAGGGTACGCCCTACCGCCAGACCGGAGCCGTTGAGGGTATGCACCAGCTCCGGCTTGCCGGTTTCCGGGTTGCGGTAACGCGCCTGCATGCGGCGCGCCTGGAAGTCGCCGCAGTTCGAGCATGAGGAGATTTCGCGCCAGGTCTGCTGCGATGGCAGCCAGACTTCGAGGTCGTAGGTCTTGCGCGCGGCGAAGCCCATGTCGCCAGAGCACAGCAGCATGCGCCGGTACGGCAGGCCCAGCCGCTCCAGTACGGTCTCGGCGGCGCGGGTCATGCGCTCGAGTTCGGCGTCGCTCTGCTCCGGCGGCGCGATCGACACCAGCTCCACCTTCTCGAACTGGTGCTGGCGGATCATGCCGCGCACGTCGCGTCCGCCGCTGCCGGCCTCGGAGCGGAAGCACAGCGAATGCGCGGTCATGCGCAGCGGCAGGCGATCGGCCTCGACGATGTCGTCGCGGACCGTATTGGTCAGCGAGATCTCGGAAGTCGAGATCAGGTAGCGGCGACTGTCGCCGAGCTGGGTGGCGAACATGTCCTCCTCGAACTTCGGCAGCTGTCCGGTGCCGTAGAGGCTGTCGGCGTTGACGATGACCGGGACGTTGGTCTCCTCGTAGCCGTGTTCGCCGGTGTGCAGGTCGAGCATGAACTGGGCGAGCGCGCGGTGCAGGCGCGCCAGCTGCCCGCGCAGCACGGTGAAGCGCGCGCCGGAAAGCTTGGCGGCGGTGTCGCCGTCGAGCCAGCCGTGGCGGGCGCCGAGTTCGACATGGTCCCTGACCTCGAAATCGAACGCGCGCGGCGTACCCC
>JAEYXX010000084.1 GCA_023431055.1 Pseudomonadota bacterium | reverse complement strand
GTTCTCCGCTGGCGGCAAAACTGCCGTGGTTTCCACTGTGAATGGCGACTCCAACGTACCGTTCTACAAGGAACTGGCCAACCAGGGCTTGGAAGCCACCGAAGTGCCGGTGGTGGCCTTCTCCGTGGGTGAAGAAGAACTGCGCGGCATCGATACCAAACCGCTGGTCGGCCACCTGGCGGCCTGGAACTACTTCCAGTCCGTAGAGAACCCGGTCAACGAGAAGTTCGTCGCCGACTGGAAAGCCTACGCCAAGGCCAAGAAGCTGCCGAACGCCGACACCGTGGTGACCAACGACCCGATGGAAGCCACCTACGTGGGCATTCACATGTGGGCGCAAGCGGTCGAGAAGGCCGGCACCACCGATGTCGACAAGGTGCGTGAAGCCATGGCCGGCCAGGAGTTCGCAGCACCGAGCGGCTTCACCCTGAAGATGGACGAGAAGAACCACCACCTGCACAAGCCGGTAATGATCGGCGAGATCCAGGATGACGGTCAGTTCTCCGTGGTCTGGGAAACCGAAGGCCCGATCCGCGCCCAGCCGTGGAGCCCGTACATCGAAGGCAACGACAAGAAAGCCGATACCCCGGTGAAGTCGAACTAAGGCAAAAGCCCCTCTCCCGCATGCGGTAACCACAGCTCGTCAATGAGTTGCAGTGCCGCTTGTCTCCCCTCTCCCGCTTGCGGGAGAGGGGCGGGGGAGAGGGTCGCCGTAGCCCGGATGCAATCCGGGAAGCTCGCCCCGGACGTCATCCGGGCTACGCCAAGGACACCCTTATGCCCACTGCCCTTACCCGAATTTTCCTGGGCCTGCTGCTGTTGCTGCCCCTGGCGGCGCAGGCTGGCGAGGCCGACGACTTCGTCGCCGCCAATGCCAGCAAGCAGGCCAAACTGCTGCAGGACTGGGCCGCCGCACCCAGCCACGAGCGTATGCCCCTGCTGCAAGCTCTGCAGCAGGGCCGCGTCGGCAGCGACGCCGACAAGCGCGCCTTCATCGAACAGAGCGGCACTTGGCAGGCCGCCGATGGCGCAGCCGAAGCCAACGGCACGCCGCGCAAACTGCGCCTGAACAACCGCCTGCGCGGCCTGGTCGCCTTCGCAGTGGCCAGCCATCAGTTGCTCGATGACAACGCTGCCGTGCGCCTCGCCGCCGCCAAGCAACTGCAACGCAACACGCCGCCGACACTGCTGCCGCTGCTGGAAAACCGCCTAAGCATGGAAGCCGACGAGAACGTGCGTGACGCCATTACCCTGGCCATGGCCAATCTGCAGCTGGAGGCCAGCGACCCTGCCGTGCGCCTCGCTGCCGTGGAGCGTCTGGGCAGGACCGGCGACCCGCTGGCGCGCACCCGCCTGCAAAGCCTGCTCGATGGCGAGGAAAGCGATACCGCCGTGCGCGCCGCTGCCGAGCAGAGCCTGGCCCAGGTGAAGAACAAACTGCTGATCGGCGAACTGCTAGGCCAGGCATTCAGCGGCCTGTCGCTGGGCTCGATACTGCTGCTCGCAGCGCTGGGCTTGGCCATCACCTTCGGCCTGCTCGGGGTGATCAACATGGCCCACGGCGAAATGCTGATGCTTGGCGCCTACACCACCTACGTGGTGCAGCTGAGCTTCCAGCGCCTGGCCCCCGAATACCTCACGCTCTACCCGTTGGCCGCGCTGCCCATCGCCTTTCTGGTCACTGCCTGCATCGGCATGGCCCTGGAGCGCACGGTGATCCGCCACCTCTACGGCCGCCCGCTGGAAACCCTGCTGGCCACCTGGGGCATCAGCCTGATCCTGATTCAGCTGGTGCGCGTCACCTTCGGTGCGCAGAACGTCGAAGTGGCCAACCCGGCCTGGCTATCCGGCGGCGTGCAGGTGCTGCCGAACCTGGTACTGCCCTACAACCGCATCGTCATCATCGGCTTCGCGCTGTTTGTTGTAGCCCTTACATGGTTGTTGCTGAACAAGACGCGCCTCGGTCTGAACGTGCGCGCGGTGACGCAGAACCGCAATATGGCCGCCTGCTGTGGGGTTCCAACAGGGCGAGTCGATATGCTGGCCTTCGGCCTCGGCTCGGGCATCGCCGGCCTCGGCGGCGTGGCCCTAAGCCAGATCGGCAACGTCGGCCCGGACCTGGGCCAGAGCTACATCATCGATTCCTTCCTGGTGGTGGTGCTCGGCGGCGTCGGCCAACTGGCCGGTAGCGTCCTGGCAGCCTTCGGCCTGGGCGTGGTGAACAAGTTTCTCGAACCGCAGATCGGCGCAGTGCTCGGCAAGATCCTCATCCTCGCGCTGATCATTCTGTTCATCCAGAAACGCCCGCAAGGCCTCTTCGCTCTCAAAGGACGGGTGATCGACTGATGGCCCACGACCGTTATTGCGCCAACGGGCGTAGGGCGGGTGAAACCCGCCGGACAGACCGAACGCCATCACTGCAGCGGCGGGTTGCACCCGCCCTACGGACTTAAAGGACGAGTGATCGACTGATGAATGCGATAAATCAAACGTTGCTGGCCCGCGCCAGCGCCAAGCTCGGCCCTCAGGTTTCGCTGGCCATCGGCCTGCTGGTGCTGGCCGTGCTGCTGGCCATGCCGCTGCTGCACCTGCTGCCGGCCGACCACGCTCTGCACGTCTCGGCCTATTCGCTGACCCTGGTGGGCAAGATCCTCTGCTACGCCATCGTCGCCCTGGCGCTGGATCTGGTCTGGGGCTACGCCGGCATGCTGTCGCTGGGCCACGGCCTGTTCTTCGCCCTCGGCGGCTACGCCATGGGCATGTACCTGATGCGCCAGTCGGCGGGTGATGGGCTACCGGCGTTCATGAGCTTCCTGGCCTGGAACGAGCTGCCCTGGTACTGGTACGGCACCTCGAGTTTTCTCTGGGCTATGTGCCTGGTGGTACTGGCGCCCGGCTTGCTGGCCCTGGTGTTCGGCTTCTTCGCCTTCCGCTCGCGGATCAAGGGCGTGTACTTCTCGATCATGACCCAGGCGCTAACCTTCGCCGGCATGCTGCTGTTCTTCCGCAACGAAACCGGCTTCGGCGGCAACAACGGCTTTACCGGCTTCACCCGCATCCTCGGCTTCGACATCACCGCGCAGAGCACCCGCGCCGCGCTGTTCTTCGCCACCGTGGTGTTGCTGGTGGGCAGCCTGTACCTGGGCTTTTGCCTGGCGCGCAGCAAGTTCGGCCGCGTGCTTACCGCCCTGCGTGACGCCGAGAACCGCCTGATGTTCTGCGGCTACGATCCGCGCGGCTACAAGCTGTTTATCTGGGTGCTCTCCGCCGTGTTATGCGGCCTGGCCGGCGCGCTATACGTGCCGCAGGTGGGCATCATCAACCCCAGCGAAATGGCGCCGACCCAGTCCATCGAGGCTGCCGTATGGGTCGCCCTGGGCGGTCGCGGCACGCTGATCGGCCCGCTGCTCGGCGCCGGGCTGGTCAACGGCATGAAGAGCTGGTTCACCGTGGCCTTCCCGGAATACTGGCTGTTCGCCCTGGGCGCGCTGTTTATCGTCGTCACCCTCTTTCTCCCCAAGGGAGTGATTGGCCTGCTGAAGAAGGAGAAGGATCAATGAGAGCCACTCCCCTGCCCGAAACCATGCTCGAAGCCGCCTTCGACCCCACCGGCCTGGCGCTGGACACCGGCAAGAACGTCGGCAAGGGCGTCAACGTCCGACACGGCACCATCCTCACCCTGGAAGACATCAACGTCAGCTTCGATGGCTTCAAGGCGCTGACCAACCTGACGCTGTACATCGGCGTCGGTGAGTTGCGCTGCATCATCGGCCCCAACGGCGCCGGCAAGACCACCATGATGGACGTGATCACCGGCAAGACCCGTCCGGACAACGGCGTCGCCTACTTCGGCGAGCAGTACGACCTGACCGCCATGAGCGAAGTGCAGATCGCCCAGGCTGGCATCGGCCGCAAGTTCCAGAAGCCGACGGTGTTCGAAGCGCTGACGGTGTTCGAAAACCTGGAGCTGGCACAGAAGACCAACAAATCGGTATGGGCCAGCCTGCGCGCCAAACTCAATGGCGAGCAGAAGGATCGTATCGAGGACGTGCTGACCACCATCCGCCTGGAAGCCTCGCGCAACCGCCCGGCTGGCCTGCTATCCCATGGCCAGAAGCAGTTCCTGGAGATCGGCATGCTGCTGATGCAGGAGCCGCACCTGCTGCTGCTCGACGAACCGGTAGCAGGCATGACCGACGCCGAGACCGAGTTCACCGCCGAGCTGTTCAAGTCGTTGGCACGCAAGCACTCGCTGATGGTGGTGGAGCACGACATGGGCTTCGTCGGCAGCATCGCCGACCACGTCACCGTGCTGCACCAGGGCAGCGTGCTGGCCGAAGGCTCGCTGGAGCAGGTACAGAACGACGAGCGGGTGATCGAGGTTTATCTGGGTCGCTGAAAAGCCCCTCTCCCCCGGCCCCTCTCCCGCAAGCGGGAGAGGGGAGAAGGCTGGCGCTCCGTAGGGTGCGCCGCGCGCACCGCATGCTTAAGGACATCGATATGCTGCAAGTCCAACAACTCCACCAGTATTACGGCGGCAGCCACATCCTGCGTGGCCTGTCGTTCGACGTGAAGGTCGGCGAAGTCACCTGCCTGCTCGGCCGCAACGGCGTGGGCAAGACCACTCTGCTCAAGTGCCTGATGGGCCTAATTCCGGCCAAGGACGGCAGCGTGCAATGGGAAGGCAAGGCCATCACCAGCTTCAAACCGCACCAGCGCGTACACGCCGGCATCGCGTACGTGCCTCAAGGCCGCGAGATCTTCGGCCGCCTGACGGTGGAAGAGAACCTGCTGATGGGCCTGTCACGCTTTCCCGGCAGCCAGGCCAAGGCCGTGCCCGAGTTCATCTACGAGCTGTTCCCGGTGCTGCGCGAAATGAAGCATCGCCGTGGCGGCGACCTGTCCGGTGGCCAGCAGCAACAGCTGGCCATCGGTCGCGCGCTGGCCAGCCAGCCGCGCCTGTTGATCCTCGACGAGCCCACCGAGGGCATCCAGCCCTCGGTGATCAAGGAGATCGGCGCGGTGATTCGCAAATTAGCGGAGCGTGGCGATATGGCCATCCTGCTGGTGGAGCAGTTCTATGATTTTGCCGCCGAACTGGCCGACCAGTACCTAGTGATGAGCCGTGGCGAGATCGTCCAGCAGGGCCGTGGCGAGAACATGGAAGCCGAAGGCGTGCGCGGGCTGGTGGCGATCTGAGGGACGCCCGCCTGTGGGAGGGGCTTTAGCCGCGACAGCTCCGTGCGTCTGCGTGAATGGCAATGGCGACCAGCGCACCGCGCACCGATTTGGTTCAGGGCACGCCTCTTGCTTGCCCACTCGGTCAACTATCCCGTGGAACCCTGCCCGCTGATGAATCTGCCTGCCGTCCTGTTCACGCCCAGCTGGCCCGCCGAGCTGGAGCTGGCTTACGCGCGCCACGGCGAACGCACCACGCCGGTGCGCAGGCGCCATGTCGGCCCCCTTAGGGTGCAGAAGCACCTGTATGCCGAAGGCCCGGAGGTGTGCCAGCACATCATCGTTCACCCGCCCGGCGGCATTGCCGGTGGTGACGTTCTGGATATCTCGGCCCACGCCGGCGAAAACACCTGGGTGCAACTCACCAGCCCAGGCGCAGCCAAGTGGTATCGCGCCGCGGGCGTCGCCCATCAGAATCTGCACCTGCGCGTCGACGCCGGCGCGACCCTTGAATGGCTGCCGCAGGAAACCATCATCTATGCCGGTGCCCAGGCCGAACTGCACACGCAGATCGACCTGCTCGGCGATGCTCGTCTGTTCTACTGGGACATCGTCGCTCTCGGCCGACCCGCTGCCGACGAGCGCTTTGCCAGCGGCCACTTCCAGGCCGCGCTGGACATCCGCCGCGATGGCAAGCTGCTGTGGCACGAGCGCCAGCGCGTGAGCGGTGGCGACGGCCTGCTCGACTCGCCCATCGGTCTGAAAGGCCAACCGGTATTCGCCACCCTGCTGGTCAGCGGCGAAGTGGACAGCGAACTGCTGGAGCGCTGCCGAGAACTGCAGATCGACGGCGTGCGTGGTGATCTCAGCCAGCTCGCGGGTCTGCTGATCGCCCGCTGCCTGGCCAGCGAGGCACTCAAGGCGCGTGCTTGGCTGATCGCCCTCTGGCACCTGCTGCGCCCGGCGCTGCTCGGTCGCGAAGCGGTGCCACCGCGAATCTGGAGCACATGACGGCGGATGTAAAAAGCGACATCCGCCCTTCCCACGACGCATTCCGGCGATGCCAGGCATACGCCCCAATGGAGTAAACGATGGATCTGAGTCCACGCGAGAAAGACAAGCTGCTGATCTTCACCGCCGGCCTGGTGGCCGAGCGCCGCCTGGCGCGCGGGGTCAAGCTGAACTACCCGGAAGCCATGGCCTATATCTCCGCAGCCCTGCTCGAAGGCGCGCGCGACGGCCAAACGGTGGCCGAGCTGATGCATTTCGGCACCACCCTGCTGGCCCGCGATCAGGTAATGGAAGGTGTGCCGGAGATGATCCCGGAGATCCAGATCGAAGCCACCTTCCCTGACGGCACCAAGCTGGTGACCGTCCACCAGCCGATCGCTTAAACCATGAGTTATTCGATCGTTGATGCGAGCGAAGCTGATCTGCCCGGCATCCTGGCCATCTACAACGACGCGGTGCAGCACACCACGGCGATCTGGAACGAGACCCTGGTGGATCTCGCCAACCGCCGCGCCTGGCTGGCGGAGCGCACTGCAGCGGGTTTTCCCATACTGGTCGCCCATGACGGCACAGGCGAGGTAGTCGGCTACGCCAGCTACGGCACCTGGCGCACCATCGAAGGTTTCCGCCACACAGTCGAGCACTCGGTCTACGTGCGCTCCGACCAACGCGGCCAAGGCCTTGGCCCGGCGCTGATGCAGGCGCTGATCGAACGCGCCCGCACCGCCAACCTGCACGTTATGGTCGCCGCCATCGAATCGGAGAACGCCGTCTCGATTCGCCTGCACCAGCGCCTCGGCTTCGTCACCACCGGGCAGATGCCCCAGGTCGGTCGCAAGTTCGGCCGCTGGCTGGATCTGACTTTCATGCAACTGATTCTGGAGTGAGCACCCCATGATTCCCGGCGAATACCAGATTGCCGATGGCGAGATCGAGCTCAATGCCGGTCGCCGCACCCTGACCCTGTCCGTGGCCAACAGCGGCGACCGGCCTATCCAGGTCGGCTCGCACTACCACTTCTTCGAAACCAACGACGCCCTGCTGTTCGACCGCGCCAGCGCTCGCGGCATGCGCCTGAATATCCCAGCCGGCACCGCCGTGCGTTTCGAGCCAGGGCAGAGCCGCGAAGTGGAGCTGGTCGATCTGGCCGGCGCGCGCCGCGTGTTCGGCTTCGCCGGCCGGGTGATGGGCGACCTGGATTGAGGTGACTCGTGTAGGAGCGGCTTTAGCCGCGATAACGGTTTCGCGGCTAAAGCCGCTCCTACAGAAGAACCGCAGCGCCTCATCCCCTGACAGACAAACACGCGCCAGCCTTCGCGCCACAAGGGAAGCGAATATGAAAATCAGCAGACAAGCCTACGCCGATATGTTCGGCCCCACCGTCGGCGACAAGGTGCGCCTGGCCGATACCGACCTGTGGATCGAAGTGGAGAAGGACTTCACCACCTATGGTGAGGAAGTGAAATTCGGCGGCGGCAAGGTGATCCGCGACGGCATGGGCCAGGGCCAGCTCTGCGCCGCCGAGGTGGTCGACACCCTGATCACCAACGCGCTGATCATCGACCACTGGGGCATCGTCAAGGCTGACGTCGGCCTCAAGGATGGTCGCATCGCCGCCATCGGCAAGGCCGGCAACCCGGACATCCAGCCGGACGTGACCATCGCCATTGGCGCAGGCACCGAGGTGATCGCTGGCGAAGGCATGATCCTCACCGCCGGCGGCATCGACACCCACATCCACTTCATCTGCCCGCAGCAGATCGAAGAGGCGCTGATGAGTGGGGTGACCACCATGATCGGCGGCGGCACCGGGCCGGCCACCGGCACCAACGCCACCACCTGCACCTCCGGGCCGTGGCACATGGCGCGCATGCTGCAGGCCGCCGACGCCTTTCCGATGAACCTGGGCTTCACCGGCAAGGGCAACGCCTCGCTGCCGGAGCCGCTGATCGAGCAGGTCAAGGCCGGCGCAATCGGCCTGAAGCTGCACGAAGACTGGGGCACCACCCCGGCGGCCATCGACAACTGCCTGTCGGTCGCTGACCAATACGACGTGCAGGTGGCGATCCACACCGACACGCTGAACGAGTCCGGCTTCGTCGAGACCACCCTCGGCGCGTTCAAGGGCCGCACCATCCACACCTATCACACCGAGGGTGCAGGCGGCGGCCACGCGCCGGACATCATCAAGGCCTGCGGCTTCCCCAACGTACTGCCGTCCTCGACCAACCCGACGCGCCCGTTCACCCGAAACACCATCGACGAGCACCTGGACATGCTCATGGTCTGCCACCACCTCGACCCAAGCATCGCCGAGGACGTGGCCTTCGCCGAGAGCCGCATCCGCCGCGAAACCATCGCTGCCGAAGACATCCTCCACGACCTGGGCGCGTTCTCCATGATCAGCTCCGACAGCCAGGCCATGGGCCGTGTCGGCGAGGTGATCACCCGCACCTGGCAGACCGCCGACAAGATGAAGAAGCAGCGCGGCCCGCTGCCAGAGGACGCCCCCGGCAACGACAACTTCCGGGTCAAGCGCTACATCGCCAAATACAGCATCAACCCCGCCATCACCCACGGTATCAGCCACGAAGTGGGCTCGATCGAAGTGGGCAAGTGGGCCGACCTGGTACTCTGGCGCCCGGCCTTCTTTGGGGTCAAGCCGACACTGATCCTCAAGGGCGGCGCCATTGCCGCCAGCCTGATGGGCGACGCCAACGCCTCGATCCCGACGCCGCAACCGGTGCACTACCGCCCGATGTTCGCCAGCTACGGCGGCAGTCGCCATGCCACCAGCATCACCTTCATCAGCCAGGCGGCGTTCGACGCCGGCGTGCCGCAGCAGCTCGGGCTGAAGAAGAAAATCGGTGTGGTCAAAGGCTGCCGCGAGGTGCAGAAGACCGACCTGATCCACAACGGCTACCTACCGAACATCGAGGTCGATGCACAGAACTATCAGGTCAGGGCAGACGGCCAGTTGCTCTGGTGCGAGCCGGCCGAAGTGCTGCCGATGGCGCAGCGGTATTTTCTGTTCTGACATCCTTGGCGGGTTTCACCCGCCCTACGGGAGCGGTGATTGCCCGCCCTGCGCAAACCTGTAGGGCGGGTGAAACCCGCCAATTCACTCCCCGACACCCAGGTCATCAAGGTTCATATCCCCGCCCCAATCGACGGGATAGACGCCCTGCTTCACCCAACGGTGAAACGACGACCAAGACCAATCCCGCACACGCGTCACCAGCCCATGCTTGAGCGGGTTGCCGTGCAGGTAGTGGAAGTGCCTGGCGTCGTCGTCCTCGTCACGAATCAAATGCTCCCAGAAGCGTTGCTGTCAAAGCGTGCCTTGTCCCTTTGCATGGCGTCGCTCGCTCAGCAGGTCGATACGGTTGTAGTCGCGACAGGCATGAGTAACGTGCCGTTTGATCAGGCGCCATCGATTGGAA
Source organism: Pseudomonadota bacterium (assembly GCA_023431055.1). GTDB lineage: Bacteria > Pseudomonadota > Gammaproteobacteria > Pseudomonadales > Pseudomonadaceae > Aquipseudomonas. The sequence continues at coordinate 19,106 of JAEYXX010000084.1, read as the reverse complement.
AAGTCCGCATCATCGGGTGGCAAGCGCCAGATGGCATGCAGGTGATCGGGCAACAGTACCCAGGCGTCAATGGCAAAAGGCTGGGAAAGACGCACTGTTTCGATAGCGCGGCGTAAAGCCTGTCGGATATCGGGATGGGTAAGAATCGGCTGGCGCCGCTCAGTGACGAGCGTGAAGAAATAGGTGCCGCCAGGAACGGCGGCGCGACGGTAATCGGGCATGGCAACGTCCTTGTTGCAGATGTGATAGGTGGCGGGTTGCACCCGCCCTACGGTCATGTGTAGGGCGGGTGAAACCCGCCGCTGCCATTGAGGTTAGCCCATTCAGGACGCCTGCTTCATCTCGTCGTAGGCGTTGAGGTAGTCACCCGCCAGTTGCTGCTTCTCCTTGTCGCGAAGCAGCTTGCCGGCCATCTGGAAGAAGGTGTGCTCCTCCTCTTTGAGGTGATGTTCGACCTTTTCCGCCAGCGCCTTGGCTTGCGCCAGCCAGCTCGGGCTGCTGGGGTCGGTTTCTTCCAGGTCCTCGATCATTTCATCCATCTGGTGATGCTCGGCAATCGCGTGGCGCGACAGATCGACGCCGGCGTCCTGCTGCATCAGGGGGATGTAGAAATGGCGTTCCTCGGCCACCGAATGCACGGCCAGCTCCTGCTTGAGCTGAGAGAACAAGGCGTGGCGCTCGGCGCTATCGCCCTGGGTGGCGATCAGTTTCTGCGCCAGTTCGCGCTGGATATCGTGGCTGATGCGCAAGGCTTCGAAAATCGTCATGCAGGCACCTCTTCCTGAGTCACGGTCGTAGTAGCACTAGACCAGCAGGAGGCGAATAGGTGCCGTACCGCTTGCTCAACGCAACTGGCTGTCCTTGTGAATCCCGCCACGCGATGCATCGCCACGAACCCTTATGATCACGCCTGGCAGCATGCCGGAATGCAGGCCAGCATCAGCGAAATGCCTTCTGTTCAGGCTGGGTAGCTACGGCAGGGAATCTCGGAGACGGATACCTGTCCTAACGTCCGGCCCAGAACTCCTGGCCATATCCATGGAAGATCAGGAACACCACAGGATGCTCACTACTCCATCTCGCCTGCTCAAGGGCGGTCTCTTCACCTTGGCAGGCCTCGCACTGATTACCGCAACGGTCGTGCAGACCTCCGCCCGCCTGGACCTTCTAGACTCCGCCCTTCAGGCCGACGGTAATGTCGTCGCCCTCAATGCAGGCAGCTCTCACCCTGAAATAGCCTTCACCGATAACAGCGGCGCCCGTATTTCTTACCCCCAGGGCGGCTGGATTTACGGCTATCAGGTTGGCATGCAAGTAAAGGTCTACTACCGGGCCGAGGCACCGGAAACCTCTGCCGTGATCGATGATTTCGGCGCGCTTTGGGGCGTCTCGGCCTTTCTCGGGCTGCTGGGTTCCATCTTCATGGTCAGCGGGTTGCTGACCCTATTCAGACACCCATAAAGCAAGCGGATGAGCCAACGTCACCATCTCGCCGATACTGACCCGCAAGCTGATGCAATCCGCCAATGGCGCCCTGTTGATGGCCGGCGCCAATCTCGGCATTCAGGCCGGAATCGGCGGAGCAGTCTATATCGGCGCGCTGTTCTGAGGTTTCAACGCAACTGGCTGTCCTTGCTGCCCCGGCGGTTGTAACCGCTGAAAGCGGCGTTCTCGCGGTCGTGCTCGGCCTGGCAATTGACGCACAGGCGCACGCCGGGAATCGCTTGGCGACGGGCCTCGGGAATGGCCGCATCGCACTCTTCGCAGTGACGCAGGCTCTCACCTTTCGGCAACTGGCTACGGGCACGCGCGACGGCGTCCTCGATGCTGCTGTCGATCTGTTCCTGAACTGCGTCGTCGCTTGCCCAACCACCGGCCATGCTCATCCTCCTAGCACTCTCCAGACAGATATGCGCCCGGAGAATGCGAAGTGCAAGTGCTGCTGGTCGTTACTCGCGGACTTCCATGAACTCCTTGGCCCAGAGAATGTAATCCTCCGGCATGGTGTACTTGTGGGTCAGCTCGGTGGCGTTGAGGTCGCACGGCTGGGCGCCGCGCTGCTCGCGCAGGCAATCGTAGGTGGCCTTGATCGCGGCGAAGTAGGCGGCATGGCCGTTGACCACGATGCGCACGCCCAGGCGCGCCAGGCGCTGGTTATCACGCAATTCGGGATTACTGTAGGTGACCAGCATCAGCGGCACTTTCAGGCCCGCGGCGATCTGCTCCAGATGGGCGAAGTCCCTGACCCCGACCAGGCAGATGCCATCGGCGCCGGCGGCCTCGTAGGCGCGAGTGCGGCGGATCACTTCGTCCACCTCCAGTACCCCGGCGTGGGTCCGGGCGATGATGGAAAGCTCGGGGTCGACACGCGCTTCCAGCGCGGCGAGGATCTTGCCGACGCCCTCCTCGATGGAGATCAGGTCGGTGGACTTGCGACCGAACTGGGCCGGCAGCAGGGTGTCCTCGATGGTCAGCGCGGCGACGCCGGCGCGTTCCAGCTCGACCACGGTACGCATCACGTTGAGGGCGTTGCCGTAACCGTGGTCGGCATCGGCGATCACCGGCAGGCGAGCGACGCGGCCGATGCGCGCGGCCTGCTCGACGAATTCGCTGAGGGTGATCAGGGCGAAGTCCGGCGCACCGAGCACCTGAAGAGAGGCGACGGAGCCACCAAGGATGCCGACCTCGAAATCGAGGTCGGCGGCGATTCGGGCGGACATGGGGTCGAAGACCGAAGCGGAGTGATAGCAGCGCTCGGAAGCCAGCAGAGCACGAAAGGCGCTGCGTAGCTCATGGTGGGATGCACGTTGCAAGATGGGCATGGGGCGTATTCCAAAGTCGGTTGAATCGCTTTTTTCTCTTTTTAGTAATGGCGTAGACGTGACGAATGCTAGCGCAAGGCACTTGCTGCCAGCTTTCAAACGGAGCGCCGTGGCGGTTGGCCAGCAATTTATCGGCCAGCCAGCTCGGCGGGCAGCGCCGGGAAGAAGCCGCCGCCGGTTAGCAGGCCGTACGCCATCCAGCCGGCGACAGCCAGATAGAACAACCGCGGCCCCCAACTCGCCAGCGCCTGCTGGCTGGCAGCCAGCTGCTGCGCCTGCAGACGGGCGAAACGCAACAGTGCCTCGCCGGGACGGCCGGTCGCTTCGCCGGTATTGAGCACACCGATCAGCATCGCTTTGCCGGGAAAGCTCAGCCCGTCGAAGGCACGCATCAGCGATTGCCCGGCAGCGACTCGCGGCGCCAGAGTGGCGAAATCCCGCCGCAGCCGCGCATTGCTCACCGCGCTGCAGGCCCTTTGCAGGGCATCGAGTACCGGCATGCCGGCCTCCAGTAACAGCCCGAGACTGTCGCAGAAATTTCGCAGGTCGGCGCGGCGCTGCAGGCTGCCGAGCACTGGCAGGGCCAGTAGCAGATCGTCGAGCGTGCCAGGTTGATCGCTGCTGCGCTGCTGCCAGCGACGCCACAGCGCGCGAGCGCCCCACAGCAGCGCAGACAGCCAGAACAGCGGCAGCAGCACGGCCGTCAGGTAGCCGAGGCCGCTGATGTTGCCAGCGACCAAGGCAGGCAGGGGTTTGACCGCCAGCGCCAGCAGCAAAACCCCGGCCGGCAGCAGAAGACGTGACTTCAGTTCTGCGGCATGACGCGCCTGTTCATCGTAGCGCTGCGCCAGTTGCTGGTAGGTATGCGCCAGCCCGCCGGCCTCCTGCGCGGCGCGTATCAGGCTGCTTTCCAGTGGCGTGAACACGCCACTCAACTGGCCGGAACTCGCCAGGTCGCGACCGTTGCCCACCATCTGCCGCAAGCGCTTCACGGCGGCCTCATGGCGCGCACCGAGACTCAAGCTGGCCAGCGCCCGATCGATGGGCACACCGGCCCGCTCCATAGCCTCCAGGTGAGCGAACAACCCGGCGCGGCTGCGCAGATCGAGAGTAACTTTGGCACGCGACATGATCGGACTCGGTGGATTGCAGCGCTCAGGTTAACCAGTGCCCACGGGTACCGCTACGGCTCCATGGGTGGCATCGATGCATGCGGTAGCCAGCGCCTGAGGATCGCCTCGAGGCTGCCGTCCTCGTGCATCTGCCGCAACGCGCGCTGCCAACGCACCACGCGTACCACCGAGGTCTGCGGGGAAAAGGCGATGTAATAGGCCGAGCGCATGAACGGCACATGCGCGGTGACATCCTGCGGCTTGAGTTCGACGGCAGCCAGCTCGCCAGCCAGGGTCAGGTCCTCTGTGGCGATCAGGTTGACCCGGCCATGCTTGAGCATGGTCATCATGTGCTTCGAACTGGGCACGCCGTAGAGGTTGGTGAAACCCTTGGCACTCAGCGTCTCGAAGGTGTACCACTGCTTGGGCAGCGCCAGAGGCCCGCTGTCTGCGGCCTGTTGCAGGGTATCGATGACCAGCTTGCGGGCTTTCAGCGAGTAAAAGCTGGTGGTGCCAACCACGATGGGGCCAACCCAGTGAAACTTGCCCTCACGCTCGGGCGTACGCACGGTGGAAAACAGGGCGATGTCTTCGTCCTGCTGGGCCAGATGGAGCGCGCGCGTCCAGGGCACCATCTCGATCTGTCCACGGTCGCCAGTACGCGCCAGCAAGGCCCTGACCACTTCGATGGAGAAACCACTGGGCTCGCCATCGCGCATGAAACTCATGGGTGGCGCATCCTCGGTGAGCAGACGCAACTGTGCCTCCACCGGAGCGCACAGCACCACCAGCAGGACACACAGCCATCGATTAATACACTTGGCCATCACCGCCCCTCCCGCTTGCAGCCTAGCAAGACGTGGAGCGCCATGCAGCCGCTTCACTCGAGGCGCAGCAAATCGACCAACGTCCGCTCATCGGCCGTCGGAAACCAGTGTCGATAGATCCGCTCCAGGCTGCCGTCATGACGCATCTGCTGCAGCGCCTGCTGCCATCGCGCGACACGAGCGGCATCCGTCTGCAGGGAAAAGGCGATATAGGAGTCATTGGGCATCAGGTCGAACTGCGCCTGCAGTTGCCTGGCATGCATATCCTGCTCGGCCAGCATGCCATCGAGGGTAAGGGTGTTGGCCAGCAGCAGCTTGACCCGACCGAGGCGAAACATGCGCAGCATGTCCTGCGGGGTCGGCACGCCATAGAGGTTCTCGAGATTCTGCTGGCGCAGCAGCTCATAGCTGTACCACCGTTTGGGCACGGCGAGGGTGCCGAGCTGGCGCACGTCGTCCAGACTGGTGACTCGCAGCCCGGCATCCTTGTGCGTGTAGAAGCGCGTATAGCCTCGCGCGATCGGCCCGACCCACTGAAACTCGGCTTCGCGCTGCGCCGTGCGCACGGTGGAAAACAACGCGGTGTCGGCCTGATGACGAACCTGGTGATAGCCGCGTGTCCAGGGCACCAGTTCGATGCGCGCCCGCTCACCGGTACGGTGGATCAACTCTTCGACCACCGCCACAGCCATACCACTCGGCTTGCCATTCTCGAGATAGCTGAAAGGTCGATAGTCTTCGGTATACAGCCGCAACTCGGCAGCCGTCACGTGGACGCAAAAACTGCAGAACAACAGAGCTGCGAGCAGGTACTTCAGGTTCATTGCACGCCACCGTCTAGAGCGCGCCCTACAGCGAATTCAGGGCGGCCAGGACAAGGATCATAAACCCGCGCTCTGCCCATCACCATGGCTGTTGCGGCGCGGTCATATCGGCCAATTCCCTGGCGGTCAGTACCCGTGGCTCGAGCAACAGTTGCAGGCGTGAAATGGCGCGTTCGCCACTCAGGGCCCGATGCACCAGGCGCACCGCATGATCGCCCATGGCCTGCGGCTGCTGAAGCAACAGGGCGTGAATCTGTCCTTGTCTCACGGCATCGAACAGCAGTTCGCCTCCGTCGAAGCCGACGAAGTCCACCGTACCGGCCTTGCCCAACTGGCGCAGGGCCGCCAGTGTCGCCCGGCTGCTGGTGCCATTGAGGCTGAACAGGCCGTCGAGCCTGGGCAACTGCTCGCTCAGGGCCTCGGCGATGCGCTGGCGGTCATCACCCAGGTAGGTGTCGAATACCACCTGCAACCCTGACGCCTGTGCCGCCAGCAGAAAGCCGCGCTCACGTTCCTCGGTCGATTGCAGCCCGGGACGCAAACGCAACAACCCGACTCTGCCACCCTGCCCGAGACGCTCGGCCAGTTGTTGCCCGGCCAACTGACCTGCGAGGAAGTTGTCGGTCGCCACCAGCGCATAAGCGCCATCTCCCGCAACGCCGCGGTCGACATAGACGGTGGGAATACCTTCGTCACGCAAGGCCGCTATCCGGGTATCGATGGCATCGCCAGCCGGGGCGATGATCAGCGCCTTGCAGCCCTGTGCAAGCACGCGATCTATCAGTTGCAACTGCACCTCGACGCTGCCCTCCTGGGCCGGGCCGCGCGTATAGAGTTCCAATTGCAGATCGTCAACGGTGCGTCTCGCGCCGGCCTCCAGCTCGCTCCAGAACGCCGATGTGCCGGCCGGCACCATACCGATACAGTCCCGCGCCCAGGCCGGCACAGGCGTCAGGAAAAGAGCAGCCAGCAACAGGCAAATGAAAGGGATGATTCTTGGCATGTTCGACTCCCAGGCCTTGCCATCACTTTAGCATCGCCAGCCAGCTCTTCTCTCCTGTCGGATGGCTGTCGACTCATACTTTTTCACATTCAAAACCGACGGTCGGACTAGCCCTGGCGCGCCGGGCAGGCGATCATCGGGCTTCCTACGCAGACTCCAGTTACCATGACCGCCACCACTGACAGCCGTACCCCGACACACAAGCCCCGCCCGCTGATCGATCTAGCCATCAGCATCCTGATTCCCTCGTTCATTCTGATGAAGCTCAGTGGCGAGCACCGCCTCGGCGCCGACGGCGCGTTGCTGCTGGCCCTGGCGTTCCCACTGGGCTGGGGCGCGTTCGAGCTGATCAAGTACCGCAAATTCAATTTCATCGCCCTGCTCGGCCTGATCAGTGTGGCGCTGACCGGCGGGATTGGCCTGCTGCATCTGGATACCCAATGGCTGGCGGTGAAGGAGGCCGCCATTCCCGGCCTGATCGGCATCGCCGTGCTGGTGTCCACCCGCACCCGCTATCCGCTGATCCGCACCCTGCTGTTCAACAAGACCGTACTCAACGTCGACAAGATCCATGATCGCCTGGAACAAGGCGGCCACGTCGAGCATTTCGAAACACGGCTGATGCGCGCGACCTACTGGCTCAGCGGCACCTTCTTCTTCTCCTCGTTCATGAACTACGTGCTGGCCAAGTGGATCGTGGTCAGCCCGGCCGGCACCGAGGCGTTCAACGACGAGCTGGGGCGCATGACCCTGCTCAGCTATCCGATGATCGCCATTCCCTCGATGATCATGCTGATGGCCATCTTCTACTACCTGTGGAAGACCATTCATGGCCTGACCGGGCTGAACCTGGAAGAGATCATGGCCAATAACGGCCAGGAACCGCAGAACTGAGCCACGCCGACCTCAGGGTCGGCAGCGCTGAACATGTTCGGTCTTTCCGCCTACCCGGCTCTGTTTCTTTCCGCCTTCGGCGCGGCAACGCTGTTACCCCTGCAGTCCGAGGCCGTACTGGTGGCGCTGTTGCTGGCCGGCCAGCATCCGCTATGGGCGCTGCTGCTTGCCGCGACCCTGGGCAACGTGCTGGGCTCATGGGTCAACTGGCTGCTGGGGCGCTCGATCGAGCATTACCGCGAGCGGCGCTGGTTTCCCGTCAGCCCGGTTCGGTTGCAACAGGCGCAGGCCTGGTATGCCCGTTATGGTCGCTGGTCGTTGCTGCTCAGTTGGATGCCGGTGATCGGCGACCCTTTGACGCTGGTTGCCGGGGTGATGCGCGAGCGCCTGTGGATATTTCTGCTCATCGTCACTCTGGCCAAAGCTGGCCGCTACGCGGTGCTGGCAGCGCTGACACTGGCCTGGATATGAACGTATCAGGACAATCGCTGACACAACTACTGAGGGGTGCCTGCATGCTTGCCAGTTGAGTACTGGCGGCGGCTCCCTGATACTGCGCAGCGCGCCGCGCGGGCACGATCCGCCTACGGCCGTTGCAAATGGCCGGTTAGCCGGTGAACAGCCGCCTCGACAGAGGCATGCGGCCCCACTACCCCAGGGCCTGGTGAACGAGGAATAGCGGTGTCTGTCGTAGAAGCCAAACCTAAACTGAAGCGCAGCGACCTGATCTGGACGCTGATCGGGCTCAGTGCCGTGGTGCTGTCTGGCTTTCTGCTCTACCGCGAGCTGCGCAATATCTCCCTCGACGAGATCAAGGGCAGCATCGAGGCGATCTCCCACATGAACTGGCTGCTTGCCGCAGCGGCTACCCTCGGCGCCTATTGGGCCCTGGCCTGGTACGACCGCATTGCCGTCGCTCACCTGGGCAAGAAGATTCCCTGGCGCTTCATCACCCTGTGCTCCTTCACCACCTACGCCCTGGCTCACAATATCGGCGCCTCGGTGTTCTCCGGGGCCGTGGTGCGTTATCGCGCCTATCGCAGCAAGGGCCTGACGCCACAGGAAATAGGCATCCTCATCGTCTTCTGCTCCTTCACCTTCGCCCTCGGCACCCTGCTGGCCAGCGGCTGCGTGCTGATCGCCCAGCCCGATCTGATTCACCGGGTAGCCAACATCACGCCGCTGGTATCGGTGGTCATCGGCAGTGTCCTGCTGAGCCTGGTCGGCCTTTACGTGCTGGGCTCCTGGCGTCAGTTCAAACCCTGGACGCTGGGCAAGCTGCACGTCGAATATCCGCGCCTGCCCATCGTCAGCCGCCAATTGCTGGCCGGCCCGCTGGAGCTGTTGTGCGCGGCGGCGATCATCTACTTCGCCCTGCCGGCCGACAATCACCCCGGCTATCTGGTGGTGCTCGGCGTGTTCCTCGCCTCCTTCTCCCTGGCCCTGCTGTCCCACGCACCTGGCGGCCTGGGGGTGCTGGAGGTGACCTTCCTCGCCGCGCTGCCGGAGATTCCTGCCGCCGATGTGCTGGCCGCGCTGATCGTGTTCCGCGTGTTCTACCTGCTGCTGCCCTTCGCCCTGTCGCTGCTGGTGGTGCTGGGCTTCGAATGGAGCCAGTGGAAGGAAAAGCAGCAGGGCAGCAACCTGCCGTCCTGACGACTCGCCGTCGCCGCAGCACTGGCATAGAATGCGCGGCCATTTTTGCGGCCTCGTGTTCTGTCATGTCCTTTAGCACTCCCGCCCGCGCCTGCGGTATCGACTTCGGCACCTCCAACTCCACCGTCGGCTGGCTGCGCCCCGGCCAGGACAGCCTGCTGCCCCTGGAAGACGGCAAGATCACCCTGCCCTCGGTGATCTTCTTCAACACCGAAGAGCGCCGCCCGGTCTACGGCCGCCTGGCCCTGCACGAGTACCTGGAAGGCTACGAAGGGCGCCTGATGCGCTCGCTGAAAAGCCTGCTGGGCTCCAAGCTGCTGAAAAGCGAAACCACCGTGCTGGGCAGCGCCCTGCCGTTCAAGGACCTGCTCGGCTTCTTTATCGGCGAGCTGAAGAAACGCGCCGAAAACCAGGCCGAACGCGCCTTCGAGGAAGTGGTGCTGGGTCGCCCGGTATTTTTCGTCGACGACGACCCGGCGGCCGACCAAGAAGCGCAGAACACCCTGGTGGCCGTGGCGCACAAGCTCGGCTTCAAGGAGGTGTCCTTCCAGTACGAGCCCATCGCCGCGGCCTTCGACTACGAGTCGAGCCTGGCGCGCGAGGAACTGGTGCTGATCGTCGACATCGGCGGCGGCACCTCGGACTTTTCCCTGGTGCGTCTGGCCCCTGAGCGCCACCACCTGGCCGATCGTCAGGGCGACATCCTCGCCACCGGCGGCGTGCATATCGGCGGTACCGATTTCGACAAGCAGCTGTCGCTGGCCGGAGTGATGCCCTTGTTCGGCTACGGCAGCCGGATGAAGAGCGACGCCTTCATGCCCACCAGCTACCACCTCAACCTGGCCACCTGGCACACCATCAATGCGCTGTACGCACAGAAGACCCAACTGGCGCTGCAGAACATGCGCTACGACATCGTCGACGCTACCGGCATCGACCGTCTGTTCAGCCTGATCGAACAGCGCGCCGGGCACTGGCTGGCAATGCAGGTGGAAGAGAGCAAGATCGCCCTGAGCGAACAGGACGCGCGCCCCATCGACCTGTCACGCATCGAACCGGGCCTGGTCGCAGAACTGACCCGCCCCTTGTTCGAGAACGCCATCGAACCGCTGCTCGAACGTATCCGCGCCAGCCTCACGCAGTTGCTAGCCGATGCCGACATCGCCGCTGATCAGGTCGATACGCTGTTCTTCACCGGTGGTTCCAGCGGCGTGCCGGCGCTGCGTCAGAGCGTGGCGGCGATGTTGCCCAACGCACGCAGCGTGGAAGGCAATACCTTCGGCAGCATTGGTAGTGGCCTGGCCATCGAAGCCAAGAAGCGCTACGGGTGACGGTCTGCTGCGCGTCGGACCTGCTGCGTTAAAAACAGGCTCGAAATGCTCATGTACAAAAGTACACTCCGCTTTCTCGCCTGTTTTTGCCTTGCAGGACTCTAGCTCGCAAGACCTCTACATACGCAGGCTTTGCTTACAGCTCACTTTTTAACCTTGAGGAACCACACGATGAAAGCCCAGCTGGAAGAACTGATCGCCAAGATAAGCTCCGGCTGCCTGCCCGAGGACGAGATCGCGCGTATCGCCGACGAAGCGGCGCAAGCCTATGCCGACCCGGCCGCGTTCCTCGCCGCCAACCCGGACGTCAACTACGACGACGAATTCCCCATCCCGCTGGGCGAATGGGTGGTGGTCGGCAGCCTGCCGGATACCGTGCTATTCCAGGCCGACAGCTATGAAGAACTGTTCCAGTGCATCACCGAGTCCTTCGGCCCGCAGGTGCAGTTCGTGCTCAAGCCCAAGCAACTGGCCAAGACCGAGCCGCTCAAGGCACTCAACCGCATCCAGGTGCAGCTTTCGGCGCTGTCGCCGGAAACTGGCGGCTACGTGCTGGTGGATTTCAGCGAGCCACTGGATGACGAGCTGCAGGCCGTGCTGGTGTACGCCAGCGACCTGCCGCGGGTAATGGAGCTGGCGGTGGAAGTGGGCATCTACGCCGCGCCGGCACTGGAAGCCTTGCAGGCGGCGCAGGCCGAAGAATAGGAAGAGCCTGCCCTCTCCCCAACCCTCTCCCATAAATGGGAGAGGGAGCCATCCGCCGCCGGTATCAGACGCGTGCTGTACTGCTCCTCTCCCGCTTGCGGGAGAGGGGCTGGGGGAGAGGGCCAGGCTACAAGTTTCCGCGCAGCGCCTTCTCGAACAAGGCGCTGTACTGCGCGGTGCTGAAGCCGATGGGGTTGGTACCGGCAGAGGGGTCTACCTCGGCCATGCGCCCGACCTGTTCGATGCGCGCATCGTCGATGCCGATCTCACCCAGGCTGTGGGGGATGCCCACCTCGCTGCGCAGCGCCAGCACCCACTCCAGCACCGCCTCGAAGCCGCCGCCCGGCAAGGCCAGATAGCGCGCCATCTTCTCCATCTGCGGCTCGATCACGGCGCGGTTGGCAACCAGTACATAAGGCATCAACACTGCATTGAGCAGGCCATGGTGGGCGTCGTATAGCGCCCCCAAGGGATGGGCCAGCGCATGCATCGCGCCAAGACCACGCTGGAAGGCGGTGGCCCCCATGCTCGAGGCCACCAGCATCTGCAGCCGCGCCTCGACATCACCGCCCTGCGCCACCGCACGCGGCAGGTACTGCTGCACCAGGCGCATGCCTTCCAGGGCGATGCCCTCGGCCATCGGATGGAACAGCGGCGAGCAGAAGGCCTCCAGGCTGTGCGACAGCGCGTCCATGCCGGTGGCAGCGGTGATCTTGGCCGGCAGGCCGACGGTCAGCTCGGGGTCGAGAATCACCAGCGCCGGCAGCATCCGCGCGTGGAAGATGATGCGTTTGATATGCGCCGCGTCATCGGTGATCACCGAGGCGCGACCGACTTCCGAGCCGGTACCGGCGGTGGTCGGCACTGCCACCACCGGCGCCATGCCGGCGACATTGACCCGGCTGGCGTTGTCGCCGACGTCCTCGAAATCCCACAGCGGCCGGTCCTGGCCGACCATCAGGGCGATGGCCTTGCCGGCATCCAGCGCCGAGCCGCCGCCAAAGGCGATCACCCCGTCATGTCCGCCGGCCTTGAACGCGGCCACACCGTCCATCACGTTGGCGCCGGTGGGGTTGCCCTTGATCGCCGAGAACAGCCCAGCCTTCAATCCGGCATCGCGGCACTGACGCAACGCCGCGTCGATCATCGGTAACGCAGCCAGGCCGGGATCGGTGCACAGCAGCGGCGCGCGCATACCCAGTTGACTGCAGGCCTCGGCCAACTCAGCAATGCGCCCAACGCCAACGCGCATCGAGGTCGGGTAGTTCCAGTTCATGCGGTACTGATCGAGAATCATGGCGCGCGCCTCACAGCTGAGTCTTGAAGTGGAAGGATTTCGGCCGGGTCAGTTGCTCGTAGCCGACCCTTGAGAGGGTGCAGCCGCGCCCCGAGTACTTCACCCCGGTCCAGGCCAGGCCGGGATCGAGGTAATCGCAGCGGTTGAGGAACACCGTGCCGGCCTCGACCCGATCAGCCAGGGCCATGGCCGCATCGACGTCGCGGCTGAAGATCGCCGCGGTCAGGCCAAACTCGCTGTCGTTCATCAGCGCCAGCGCTTCCTCGTCGCTGGCGACCTTCTGAATGCCCACCACAGGGCCGAAGGATTCCTCGGTCATCACGCGCATCTCATGATTGACGTTGGTCAGCACCTGCGGCGCCAGATAGGGCGTGCCCGGCGCATCCAGGGGGAATTCGGCCGGGTCGATATGCGCCCTGGCGCCCTGCTCGAGCGCTTCGGCAATTTGCGTGCGGACGAAATCGGCAGCCTCGGCCCGCACCAGAGGGCCGAGCGTGGTCTGCGGGTCGTCCGAACGCCCCAGTTTGTACTGGCGCACCAGCGCCACCGCCTGCTCGACGAATGCGTCGTACAGCGACTCGTGCACGTAGATGCGCTCGATGCCGCAGCACGATTGGCCGGAGTTGAAGAAGGCGCCGTCGATGGCGGTTTCCACCGCATGGGCCAGGTCGGCGTCGGCCCGGACATAGGCCGGGTCCTTGCCGCCCAGCTCCAGCCCGACGCTGATGAAGCGCCCGGCCGCCGCACGCTCGACCATGGCGCCACCGGGCACCGAACCGGTGAAAGCGACATGGTCGATGCTCGGCGAACGAATCAGCGCTTCGGTCTCGCCATGGCTCAGGTGCAGGTACTGGAACACGCCTTCGGGCAGGCCGGCCTCGGCGAAGGCCTCGACCATGCGTTCGGCGCACAGCGGCGTTTGCGCCGAATGCTTGAGCAATGCCGCGTTGCCCGCCAGCAGCGCCGGCATCACCGCATTCACGGCGGTCAGGTAGGGGTAGTTCCAGGGCGCGATGACCAGTGCCACGCCCAACGGCTCGCGACGGATGAAACGGGTGAAGCCGGGCTTGTCCGGCAGGCGGATATCGGCCAGCGAACCCTCGGCGATATCGGCCATATGCGTGGCGCGCTCGACGAAGCCGCGGATCTCGCCGGCGGCGTAGCGGATCGGCCGGCCCATCATCCAGCACAGCTCCTCGGCAAGCTGGCTCTCGCGTGCGGCGAAGGCGTCGATGGCGCGCCGGCCGATGGCGATGCGCTCACGCAGCGGCGTGCGTTTCCAGGTCTGCTGCGCCAGCTCGGCCCGGGCCAGCGCAGCCTGGATCTCGGGGTTGGAGGCCAGGTGACGTTCGACGTAGACCGAACCGTCGATGGGGGAAATGCATTGCAGTTTGCTCATTGGGTGCTCCACGAATCTTGCCTTCGTAGCCCGGATGCAATCCGGGGACACTCGACGAAAAGCCGCCCCGGATTGCATCCGGGCTACGGGAATGGGGAATCAGATGATTTCGAAGTAGCGATCCAGCTCCCAATCGCTGACATGGCGGCGGTACTCACGCTCTTCCCACTCGCGGCTGGCGGCGAAGTGCTCGACGAAGGCATCGCCGAACAGCTCGCGCGCCGCCTGCGAGCCCTTCAGGCGCTGCGCCGCGTCCCACAGCGTGCGCGGCAGCGCCAGCTCCTCGGGGTGCTTGACCGCATAGGCGTTGCCACTGACCGGCTCGGTCGGCTCCCACTCCTGCATGATCCCGTACAGGCCTGAGCCGATGGCTACCGACAGGGCCAGAAAGGGATTACCGTCTGCGGCGCCGAGGCGGTACTCCTGACGCTGCGACTTGTCGCTGCCGGGAATCACCCGCAGCGCTGCGGTGCGGTTCTCCACCCCCCAGGTGGCGTCGGTAGGCGCCCAGAATCCGGGAATAAGGCGGCGATAGCTGTTCAGGGTCGGCGCCACCATGCACAGGAACTGCGGCATCAGACGCTGCTGCCCGGCGAGAAAATGCCGCTGCAGCTTGCTCATGTTGTGCGCCTGGCTGGGGTCGTAGAACGCCGACTTGTCCGTCTTGCGGTCACGCAACGACACATGGATGTGGCCGCTCTGCCCTGGGTAGTTGCCCGACCACTTGGCCATGAAGGTGGCCATCAGCCCGTTGCGCTGGGCCAGCACCTTCATGAAGGTCTTGAACAACGCGCCCTTGTCCGCTGCGGCTTCGGCATGATCGTAGGCGATGGCTGCCTCGAGCACGCCCGGGCCGGTTTCGGTGTGCAGGCCTTCGATGGGGAAATCCATCGCCTCACCCATTTCGAGAATCTGGTGATAGAGCTCGGCATGCACCGAGTTGCGGATCATCGAGTAGCCGAACCAGTCCGGGGTGAACGGTTTGAGATCGCGAAAGCCTTTAGCCCGCGCCGAGTCCGGCGTTTCGTCGAACATGAAGAACTCGTACTCCAGCGCAGCGAAGGGCTCGAAGCCCATGTCCTGGCAGCGCTGGATCACCCGGCGCAGCGTGCCGCGCGGGCACACCGCCTCGGCCTGCTGGTCGAACTCGGCGAGAAACAGCAGCATGCCGTTCTCGAAGGGAATCTCGCGGCAGGTGTGCGGCAGGATGCGCACCGGCGCGTCCGGGTAGCCACTGTGCCAGCCGGTGTACTGGGCATTGTCGTAGAGCTGATCCTTGACGTCCCAACCGAGCACCACATCGCAGAAGGCGAAGCCGTGCTCCAGCGCCGAGAAGAACTTGCTGCGGCTCATGTACTTGCCGCGCATCACCCCATCGTTATCGAACAGACCGACTTTCACGTGGCTAAGGCCACGTTCCTCGACGATGCGCCGGGCCTCGCCGACGGTCTTTACATCCCGTGGTTTGAACATGCTAACCCCTGTGTCTTGTTGTTATGGCAAGCGGGTCAAGCGCAGGGCTGGGCATCGATGAGCGGCCAGGCAAGGCCGATAACGCACGAGCGCAGCACGACGCTTGGTATAGCGTCCGTTTCAGGCTCATAGAGTGTGGTACAGGATTGCCGGGATGGCAGGCACACGCAGGGAAAAATCTGACTGGAGCGATGCCGCGCTGGATGGAACCGCGCCCGTACCGCTCGGTACGGGCGCTCTGGCTCACTCAAATGACATCAACCGCGATAGGGCGAACCGGCCTTGGCCATCAGCGCGTTGTACTTCTTGAAGATGTCCACCACCTTGGCGCAGCGCGGGCTGGTCTTGGCGATTTCGTCCCAGAATTTCTGCGCCTCGGCTTCAACCGTGGCCCACTCTTCGGCGGGAATGGAGGTCAGCTCCAGCTTGCCGCCCTCGACACGCAGCTGCGCCTCGCCGCCCCAGTACCAGTGCTGGCGGTAGTAGTTGGAGCTGTCCATGCACAGCTTGAACAGGGTCTTGAGATGCTCCGGCACCTCGGCCCATTTTTCCGAATTGGCGAAGTAGGAGCCGCACCAGGCACCGGAGATGTTGTTGGTCAGGAAATACTTGGTGACGTTGGCCCAGCCGACGGTGTAGTCCTCGGTAATGCCAGACCAGGCGATACCGTCCAGCTCGCCGGTCTGGATCGCCACCTCGACGTCTTCCCAGGGCAGGGTCACCGGAATCACGCCGAAGCGCGAAAGGAACTTGCCGGCGGTAGGGAAAGTGAAGATGCGTTTGCCCTTGAGGTCATCGAGCTTTCTGATTGGCTGCACGGTGGCGAAGTGGCAAGGGTCCCAGGCACCGGCGCCGAGCCAGGTCACACCCTTGACCTCGCCATAGGCCTCGGCCCAGATCTCGTTGAGCCCGTACTGTTCGAACAGGACCGGCACGTCGAGACTGTAACGGGTGGCGAAGGGGAAGTAGCCACCGAACACCGAGACGTCCACCGGTGCGGCAATCGAGTCGTCGTCGCTCTGCACCGCGTCGATGGTGCCACGCTGCATGGCACGAAACAGCTCGCCGGTAGGCACCAGTTGATCGGCGAAGTACAGCTTGATCTCCATCTGGCCGTTGGCCGCCTTGTTGAAGGCGTCGATCGAGGGTTTGATCACGTGCTCGGCCAGCGCCGCGCCGGCATAGGTCTGCAGGCGCCAGGTGATCTTTTTCGGCTCGGCGGCGTAGATATGCGCCGAACCGAGGGCGGCGGTGCCGACCGCGGCGGTTTTCAGGAAATCGCGTCTAGTACTCATGCTGGTCTCTCCGATAGTGTCGATGCAGATGCAATACAACCGCTTGTTGCCGCCGCGGCATCGCGACAGCCTTGCCAGTGACCGGCAGGCGCCGGCTCGACTGCTGGCGCGCAGGGCGCGCCGATTTCCATTGATCAGCCGCCGTAGTGCAGTTGCGGCAACCACAGCGCCAACTGCGGGAAGACCATGACCAGGGTCAGCGCCAGGACCATGATGATGACGAAGGGGACGACCGAGACGTAGATATCGCGCAGGGACACTTCAGGCGGTGCCATGGCCCGCATGAGGAACAGGTTGTAGCCGAACGGCGGCGTGATGTAGGCGATCTGGCAGGTGATGGTGTAGAGGATGCCGAACCACACCAGGTCGAACCCGAGCGCGCGCACCAGCGGGATGTAGAGCGGCGCCACGATCACCAGCATCGCCGTGTCGTCGAGGAACATGCCCATCACCACAAAGCTCAGCAGCATCAGGATCAGGATGCCCCAGGCGTCGAGCCCGAAGGTGTTGAGCAGCAGCGACTCGATGGCCCGCACCGCGCCCAGCCCGTCATAGACTGACGAGAAGCAGAGCGCGCCCAGGATGATCCAGAGGAACATGCTGCTGATCAGCAGCGTGTTGCGGGTGCAGACCTCGAGCACTTTCATGTTGAGCTTGCCCGACAGCGCCGCCGCGATGGTGGCGAGCAGCGCCCCGACCGCCGAGCTTTCGGTGAGGCTGGTCGTGCCGGTGAGAAACAGCGTCATCATGATGGCAAAGACCGCCACCGGCATGATGCCTTCGCGCAGCAGCACGATCTTTTCGCGCGTCGTGATCTGGGCCCGCTCCTCGGCCGACATCGGTGGGCCGAGCTCGGGCTGGATGCGGCAGCGGATGTAGATGTAGAGCCCGAAGATGGCCGCCATCATCAGGCCCGGCAGGATGCCCGCCAGCCACAGTTCGGTCACCGGCGCGCGGGCGATCATGGCGAACAGCACCAGCACCACACTGGGCGGCACCAGGATGCCGAGCGTCGAGCCGCCCTGGATGACACCGGTGACCATGATCTTGTCGTAGCCGCGCTTGAGCAGTTCGGGCAGCGCGATGGTGGCGCCGATCGCCATGCCGGCGACGCTGAGCCCGTTGATGCAGGAAATGAGCACCATAAGGCCCATGGTGCCGAGCGCCAACCCGCCGCGAACCGGCCCGAACCAGACATGGAACATGCGATAGAGGTTCGAGGCGATGCCGCTCTCGCTCATCATGTAGCCCATGAACACGAAGAACGGCACGGTAATCAGGGGGTACCAGTTGAGCACCTGGAACGCCTGGTTGAACGGCATCTCTATGGCGCCGTTGCCCCACAGCCAGAGCGCTGCCGCCGAGCCGACAAAACCGATGACGCCGAACACGCGCTGCCCGGTAAAGAGCAGCACCATCATGGTGGCGAACATGAAGGTGGTGATGAGTTCGGGGGTCATGCGATCGGCCTGTTCATCGCTTCCGCGACGTCCTTGAAGAACTGCGAGATCACCTGGAGCAGCATCAGGAAGACGCCGACGGTCATGGCGACCTTGACCGGCCACAGCACCGGCGACCAGGCGCTGTAGTTCTTCTGGTTGTACTGGATGGCATATTGCGTGCTCGACACGGCGCCCCACAGCAGCACGCCGAGGAAAAAGAGGACGAAGAGGATGGTGAAGGCGTCCACCATGGCACGGCGGCGCGCTGGCAGCCGGCCGTAGAACAGATCCATGCGCACATGTGCCCCCTCCTGCAGCGACCAGGCGCCGCCCAGCAGGTAGTAGGCCGAAAGCAGGAACTGCGTGGCCTCCAGCGCCCAGTTGACCGGGGTCCCGAACACGGCGCGCGAGATGGTGGACCACAGCATCACCGCGGCGATGACGAAGAAGATGTACATCGCGAACCTGCCAACCCATCGGTTGAAGGCGTCGATCCACCGGACGTAGAGCCGGATCGGCTTAGGCATGTGGCAGGCTCCCGGAATGGCTCGACTGGCGGGCGGAGGCAGGTGTCCGCAGGCCGGCGGCGGCCGCGGTCAGCGTGTGCGAGAGGCGCTCCGACCAGGCGGCAACGCCAGCTGGTTCGAGGATTTCGTCGTGACGGATCTCGATCATGGTGCAATCGAGCCCGCGCTCGTCGCCATGGTGCTCGAGCGTGTAGGTGACGCCCTGGCGGGCCGAATAGGGTTCGTTCCAGCCCACATTGAGTTCGGGGTCGGCAGCCTTGAGCGCATCGAACAGGGCGCGCGTCATTCCCTCCCGTTGGCCGTGGATGAGGCCAATCGGCCAGGGCCGCTGCACGTCCTTGTAGGTCGGCGTGAACGAGTGGACGGTGACGAGGATCGTCTCGCGGCCAGCCTGCTTGCGCGCTTCGAGCAGGGCATCAATGGCGGCATGGAAGGGCGCGTGATAGCTGGCGATGCGCAGGTCGCGTTCCGCCTGCGAGATGCCGGCATTGGCCGCGAT
>JAEYXX010000187.1 GCA_023431055.1 Pseudomonadota bacterium | reverse complement strand
GCCCGATGTGACCAGGACCACCGGGCGAAGACGGCCCGGCCCAGCAGGCTGCTCAGTACGTGAACGCCGCCACGCGCATCCGCAGGTCGGCCGACATGTGGGCGAGCTCCTCGATCGAGGCGCCCATCTGCCCGACCACCTGCGTGGTGCTGTCCGCCGCGGTGGCGACGCCCGTGATGCTCGTGGCGATCTCGGTCGAGCCCGACGCCGCCTCGAGCACACCGCGGGACATCTCCGCCGTCGTCGCGGTCTGCTCCTAGACCGCCGAGGCGATGGTGAGCTGGTAGTCGTTGATCGACGCGATGATGCTCGCGATCTGCCCGATGGCGCCCACCGCACCGGTGGTGTCGGCCTGGATGGCCTCGACCCGCCGCGCGATGTCCTCGGTGGCGCGGGCCGTCTGCTGGGCGAGCTCCATGACCTCGCCGGCGACGACGGCGAAGCCCTTGCCCGCCTCGCCGGCCCGGGCCGCCTCGATGGTGGCGTGCAGCGCCAGCAGGTTGGTCTGCTCGGCGATCGAGGTGATCACGTCAGCCACACTGCCGATGGACTGCGTGGAGTTGGCCAGTTCGTTGACCGCCTGACCAATATCGTTGACCGCCTTGGCCATCTGGCGCATGGAATCGAGGCTGCCTACAGCCAGATCACGCCCCTCACGGGCCAGACGATCAGCCTCTTCGGCAGCATGCGAGGTGTTCTGCACGTTGTGCGCGACTTCCTGAATGGTCGCCGCCATCTGGTTGATGGCCGTGGCCGATTGATCGGTCTCGGCACGCTGTTGATCGAGCATCTGCGCGCTGGAGTGCGACAGTTCGGCGGACTGCGTGGCGCGCTTCTTGACGTTCTCGCCAGCATCTTCCAGCCGCGTCAACGCCGTCTGCAAGCGCGCCTCCTCACTGATCATCGCCATGTCCAGCAGGGCCTGGGCACCACGGTTGTCGCTGTAGGTCAGCGCCACCAGGCCGCTGGTAAAGGCTTTCGGATGATCCGCCAGGGTACGGCGAATCAGCTGCCGGGTCCGATAAAGCTGGTAGGACCCCAGCGCGAACAGTGTCAGCACGATAAAAGCCATCAGCGGCCAACCAGAAACCACCCAGTGCGCCGCAACGATCAGCAGTGACGCGACGATCAGTGGCCAGGAGCGCAGCAAATCGTAGGTCCAGTACTCCAGCTTCGGCACCGGTGGTTTGCCGGCCCGCAGACGGGCATAGAGCGCTTCGGCACGACGTTTCTGGGCCTCGGTTGGCAATGAGCGTACCGACTCGTAGCCGGAAATTCGGCCGTTCTCGTAGACGGGCGTGACGTAGGCACTGACCCAGTAGAAATCGCCATTCTTCGAGCGATTCTTGACGATGCCCATCCAGGGTTTGCCCTGCTTGATGGTGTCCCACATATGGCCGAACACTGCCGGTGGCATGTCCGGGTGTCGTACGAGGTTATGCGGCTGGCCAATCAACTCCTCGCGGGTGAAACCGCTGATCTCGACAAAAGCATCGTTGCAGTAGGTGATCTTGCTGTTGAGGTCTGTAGTGGAAATCAGGCGTTCTTCCGCGGCGAAGGTTCTTTCCCGCTGAGTCACGGGCAGGTTCTGGCGCATCGAGGCTTCCCTGTTGATTTTTTTGGGTTGGAGCAGACGTATGAATAAGTACTAGCACACGCTGCGCTTTACGCCTTTCGGAGAATAGAGGCGACCCTGTTTCAAGTCTGATTCAGTTGCGTCTTCAGCAAGTCACGAAACGTCTGAATCAGCGGCTCGCGACTTCGCCCCCGACGCAGGATCAGGGAGAACGGCGCCTGATAGCCGAAGGTGGTGGGCAGCAGCACCTTGAGGCGTTTCTGATCGACCCAGGGCTGCGCGTAATGCTCCGGCAGATAGCCGATATAGGCGCCAGAGAGCACCAGAATCAGCTGCGCCTCCATCGACTCCACGGTCGCCGCACTGTGCTTGAAACCATGCCGGGCCAGCTCTGCCTGGCTCCAGTAGCCGCGGCCGACCATGCGCTGCTGGGTGATCACCTCGGCGGGGATGCGGCGCTGCTCGTACAGCGAGTGGCGCTCGCTGCAGTACAGCCAGTGCTGCTCGCGATACAGCGGCTGGTAGACCAGGCCGTTCATGCGTGTGGAAAAGGCGCCGATGGCCAGATCCAGACGGTTGTCCAGCACCGCCAGCTGCAGCTCGTACGGACTCATTACCGACAGGTGCAGATGCACACCGGGATGTTCCTGGCTGTAGGCGCCGATCACCTCGGCAAGAGGCAGGGCCGGATCGCTGACGGTGGAATCGAGCACGCCGAGGTTGAGGGTGCCGCGCAGCTCGCCCTTGAGCGCCGCCGAGTAGCGCTCGAAGCCTTCCAGCTCGCCGAGCAGACGCAGGGTTTCCTGGTGGAACAGCTCGCCCTTGCTGGTCAGGCTGAAACCGCCACGGCCGCGATGGCAAAGCACGATGCCGAGCTGGCTTTCCAGTTGGCTCATGTAGGTGCTGATGGCCGAGGTGGACAGATTCAGTTCCTGCTGCGCTGCCGCGAAGCCCTGGTGACGTACCACGCAGGCGAAGATGCGCAGCAGTTTCAAATCGGGCAAGGCGCTGTTCATGTCTTTCTCTTCGTATCGGTACTGCACGGCTCTTTTTGGGCCACGCTGGCGAGGCCATGCGCACCACTGTATCCCGGCGACTCTTAGTTTAGAAATTTCTGAACTGATTTTTTGCCCCAGCCGATTTTTCCCAGCGCCTGGCCGGCCAAGAATCCGGCCACAACCAGAACGAGCCTGAGGCCCACCCATGGACAAGACCTTTCACCAGCCCCTGGGCGGCAATGAAATGCCCCGCTTCGGCGGCATCGCCACTATGATGCGCCTGCCGCTTATCCAGAGCCCCGAGGAAAAACGCCAGCTCGACGTCGCTTTCGTCGGCGTACCGCTGGACATCGGCACCTCGCTGCGCTCCGGCACCCGCTTCGGCCCGCGCGAAATCCGCGCCCAGTCGGTGATGATCCGCCCGTACAACATGGCCACCGGCGCCGCTCCCTTCGACTCGCTGAACGTGGCCGATATCGGCGACGTGGCGATCAACACCTTCAACCTGCTCGACGCCGTACGCATCATCGAAGAAGCCTACGACGAGATCGTCGAACTCGGCATCAAACCGCTGACCCTGGGCGGCGACCACACCATCACCCTGCCGATCCTGCGTGCCCTGCACAAGAAGTACGGCAAGATCGGCCTGGTGCACGTCGATGCCCACGCCGACGTGAACGATCACATGTTCGGCGAGAAGATCGCCCACGGCACCACCTTCCGCCGCGCCCAGGAAGAAGGTCTGCTGGATAGCCAGCGCGTGGTGCAGATCGGCCTGCGCGCCCAGGGCTACACCGCCGAGGACTTCAACTGGAGCCGCAAGCAGGGCTTTCGCGTGGTGCAGGCCGAAGAGTGCTGGCACCAGTCGCTGGCACCGCTGATGGCCGAAGTGCGCGAAAAGGTCGGCGGCGGCCCGGTCTACCTGTCGTTCGACATCGACGGCATCGACCCGGCCTGGGCGCCCGGCACCGGCACCCCGGAGATCGGCGGCCTGACCACCATCCAGGCGATGGAGATCATCCGTGGCTGCCAGGGCCTGGACCTGATCGGTGGCGACCTGGTCGAGGTCTCGCCGCCCTACGACACCACCGGCAACACCTCGCTGCTCGGTGCCAACCTGCTCTACGAAATGCTCTGCGTGCTGCCGGGGGTTCAGCGCCGCTGACCCACGGTTTTTTATACCCCCACGGGTGTCCATCGCGGCACCCGGCACGTTCATACAACAAGAATTAGGGTGCCCTGATGAATCGAGAAGACGCTGCTCCAACGCTGGACAAGCAGCCGCCAGCCAACGACCTTGCCGCACAGCCTTACAACCTGCGCCAGTTTCTGATTTTCCTGATCCCCTCGCTGCTCGGCGTGCTGCTGTTTCTCACCCCCATCGTCTATGAAGAGAAGGTGACCATCGGCCTCGGCGTGATGGCCGATGCGCTCAAGGCCGCGGTCAACGACCATCTGCCGGCTATCGCCACCGCACTGCTGATCCTCTCGGCCGTGCTGGGCGTGCTCGGCAGCCTGCTCAAGCCGCGCTGGGTCACCGAGCGGCGTGCGCTCAACGATCTGTTCAACCTACATCCGCTATGGCTCGGCCTGCGTGTGCTCGGCGCGCTGTTCGCCGCCATGACCTTCTGGCAATTCGGCCCGGAATGGATCTGGAGCGCCAATACTGGCGGCGTGGTGCTGAAAGACCTGGCGCCGGTGCTGATCACCTTCTTCCTGGTCGCCGGCCTGATCCTGCCGCTGCTTACCGACTACGGCCTGATGGAGTTCATCGGCACCATCGTGCGCAATGTGTTTCGCAGGATTTTCGGTCTACCCGGGCGCTCGGCCATCGACGCCATCGCCAGTTGGCTCGGCTCCGGCACCGTTGGTGTGCTGATTACCGCTCAGCAGTATCAGAAAGGTTTCTACAGCGCCCGCGAAGCGGCAGTGATCGCGACCAACTTCTCCATCGCCTCGATCGCATTCAGCCTGCTGATCACCAGCTTCATGAAAATCGATCACCTGTTCGTGCCCTTCTACCTGACGGTGGTGGTCGCCGGCCTGGCCGCCGCGATCATCACCCCGCGCATTCCGCCACTGTCGTGGAAGAAGGACGACTATGTCGCCGGCGTCGGCAAGCAGATCCAGGAAGACGTGCCGGCCGGCACCTCGCTGCTGCGCTGGGGCCTGCTGCAAGCCGTCCAGCGCGCCAATGCCAACCCCTCGCCTGCGCAGATGGTGAAGATCGGCGTGCACAACGTGGTCGATATCTGGCTGGGTTTGCTGCCGCTGGTCATGGCCATCGGCACCGTTTCCCTGGCGATCGCCGAGTTCACGCCGATCTTCAACTGGCTGTCCTACCCCTTCGTGCCCCTGCTCGAAGCCCTGCAGTTGCCGGAAGCGGCCAAGGCGGCGCCGGCCATGCTGGTGGGTTTCGCCGACATGTTCCTGCCGGCGGTACTGGGCAAGGGCATCGAAAGCGAGCTGACCCGTTTCGTGGTCGCCTGTGTGTCGCTGACCCAGCTGATCTACATGTCCGAAGTCGGCGTGCTGATCCTCAAGGCCAAGCTGCCGCTGAACCTGCTGGAACTGTTCGTCATCTTCATCATCCGCACCCTGATCACCCTGCCGATCATCGCGCTGATGGCGCACTGGATCGTCGGCTGATGCCAGGAGGAATGACCATGACCACCTGTGGCGAATTTCTCGTCAGGCAACTGCAAGCCTGGGGCGTCGACACCGTGTTCGGCATCCCCGGCGTGCACACCGTGGAGCTGTACCGCGGCCTACCCGCCAGCGGCATCCGCCATATCACCCCGCGCCACGAACAGGGCGCCGGATTCATGGCCGATGGCTATGCCCGCGTCTGCGGCAAGCCGGGGGTGTGCTTCATCATCACCGGCCCGGGGATGACCAATATCCTCACCGCCATGGGCCAGGCCTACGCCGACTCGATCCCGATGCTGGTGATCTCCAGCGTCAACGAGCGCGCGCGCCTCGGCCTGGGCAAGGGCTATCTGCACGAGCTGCCCAACCAGCGGGCAATGACCGCCGGCGTCACCGCCTTCAGCCATACCCTGATGAGCGTCGAGGAGCTGCCCGCAGTTCTGTCTCGCGCCTTTACCGTGTTCGAAGGCGAGCGGCCACGCCCGGTGCACATCGAGCTGCCGCTGGACATCATCACCGCCGACGCCTCGCATATGGCCGTGGCACCACGGCCGACCGTGCGCCGCCCGGCACCGAATCGCACGCTGATCCGCGAAGCCGCCGGCCTGCTCAAGCAGGCCGAACGCCCGCTGCTCCTGCTCGGTGGTGGCTGCGTGACTGCCGAATCCGAAGCGCGCGTCCTGGCCAGCGCCCTGGATATACCGACCGCGCTGACCATCAACGCCAAGGGCCTGCTGCCGCCGGGCCATCCGCTGCTGCTGGGCAGCAACCAGTCGCTGCGCCCGGTGCGCGACCTGGCGCTGGAGGCCGACGTGGTGCTGGCCATCGGCACCGAGCTGGGCGAGACCGACTACGACGTGGTGTTCGACGGCGACTTCCGCCTGCCCGGCCAGCTGATCCGCATCGACATCGACGCTCAGCAACTGCAGCGCAACTTCACCCCGCATCTGGCGATCCAGGGCGATGCGCGCGTTGCCATGCGCATGCTGCTGGCCGAGTTCGACCCGCGCGAGGCTAACGCAGATAGCCCCGGCGCCCGGCGTACCGCAGCCGTGCAGGCGCGCCTGAACGAGGACTTCAGCGGCTGGGCGCATTACCGCCAGCTGTTCGATTGCATCCTCGATGCTCTGCCCGATGCCCGCTTCGTCGGCGACTCGACGCAGACCGTGTACAGCGGCAACCATCTGGTCGAACTGGATGGCGCGCGGCGCTGGTTCAACGCCTCCACAGGCTACGGCACCCTCGGCTACGGCCTGCCAGCGGCCATCGGCGCCAAGCTGGCCGAACCTGCGCAGCCGGTGATCAGCCTGATGGGTGATGGCGGCATACAGTTCACCATCGCCGAGCTGGCCAGCGCCGTAGAGGCAGGGGTCGGCATCATCGTGCTGCTGTGGAACAACGCCGGCTACGGCGAGATCAAGCGCTATATGCAGCGCCGCGACATCACCCCAATTGCCGTCGATATCTACACGCCGGATCTGCTGGCCATCGCCCGCGGCTTTGGCTGCGCCGCCAAACGTGCGCGTGACCATGCACATCTGGCCGAGCTGCTGCGCAGCGCGCCGCATGATCGCCCGCTGATCATCGAAGTGCAGGAGGCCGCGCCCTTTCACCCCTGACGACATTGATTGCGGCTAAAGCCCCTCCCACGGAAATCGAGGTGCACCTGTGGGAGGGGCTTTAGCTGCGACATCCCCCGTACTCCCGGATTACATCCGGGCGACGGGCATAACCACAAGATTCAGCTGTACCACTGACTGCCGCCCACCAATACCAATAATCAAGCATCGGGGAGTCGTTCCATGTTCAAGCATCTCAGCCAGTATTTCGGCCAGGACGGCCTTGCACCTACAGACAAGGGCCATCGCAGCCTCGGCCTGGGCGGCACCATCGCCCTGTGGTTGGGCGCCAACGTGGTGGTCACTACCATCCTCACCGGCATGCTGCTGGTGCCGGATCTGAAATTCACCCAGGCCATGCTTATCGTGCTGATCGGCTCCGGTATCGGCATTCTGCCGCTGGTGCTGGTCGGCCTGATGGGCCAACGCTCGGGCCTCACCACCATGGTGCTGGCGCGCGGCAGCTACGGCTCACGCGGCGCCAAGCTGCCGTCGCTGGTCAACCTGCTGACCCTGCTGGCCTGGAGCTGGATCCAGGCACTGCTGGCCGGCATGAGCCTGAACTACGCGGTAGAGCACCTGACCGGTTACTCCAACCTGCCGCTGTTCACCATCCTCTGCGAAACCCTGGTACTGCTGATCGCCCTGCGCGGTCATCTGGGCATCGAGCGGGTCGAGCGCTGGGCCGCCATCGGCATGCTTCTGCTGGCCGGCGCGGTGTTCTACGTGATGGGGCAGAAATTCGAGTTCGCAAATCTGCTGGCCATGCCGACCGAGCCGCGTAACGAGATCACTCCCGGCATCGCCTTCGATATTGTCATCGCCACCGCGTTCTCCTGGATTCCGCTGGCTGCCGACTACAACCGCAACTGCCGCAGCCAGGGCGTGGCGGCGGTCGGTACCTGGGTCGGCTATGTCGCCGCCACTCTGCTGGCCATGGGTCTGGGCGCCACGGTGTCGGGCTTCTCGGTGCTGACCGGCATGGAGCAGACCTACGACCCGGCGGTGCTGCTGGCCGGTTTCGGTTTCGGCCTGCCGGCGGCGATCGTGGTGTTCCTCTCGGTGATGACCACCAACGTCATGTGCGTCTACAGCGCCTCGCTGTCGTACCTCAACATCAGCCCAAAAACCCCGTTCTGGAAGCCGGCGCTGGCCATCGGCGTGCTGTCGATCCTCGGCTCGCAGATCCCTGGCATCCTCGACAATTTCCAGAGCTTCCTGCTGGTGATCGGCAGCGTGTTCATCCCGGCCTTTGCGGTGCTGATCGCCGACTACTTCCTGATCCACAAAGGCGACTATGCGGTGGACGAGCTGCTAAGCGAAGATGGCGGTCGCTACCGCTACCTAAACGGCTTCAACCCGGCTGCCTTTGTGGCCTACGGTCTGGGTGCGGTGCTGGCCTACTATTGGGGCTGGGTCTCGCCGCTGGACTGGGGCGCTTCGCTGCCGGTATTTCTGATCACCGCGGCCAGCTATGCGGTACTACGCCGCTGGGTGCTGGTGCCGCAGGCGCAGCTGGCGTAGCGTGATGAAAATCGTGGCGGGTTGCACCCGCCCTACCCGCCATACGAATCTGTAGGGCGGGTGCAACCCGCCAATGAGGCAAGTCCCCATCATGAAAATCGTCAGCCGCGACCGCTGGTTCGAGGTGGAACACCGCCACGATGGCATCTGCCTGATCCACGAGCCCTACGTGCGCCCCTTCTATCGCTGCAACATGTGGCATGTGCAAGGGCGCGAGCATGACGTGCTGATCGACTCCGGCTCCGGGCTGGTCAGCCTGCGCGAGCAACTGCCGTGGCTGACCGAAAAGCCGCTGCTGGCGGTGGCCAGCCACTGCCACTTCGACCATATCGCCGGACATCACGAATTCGAGGAGCGCCTGGTGCATCCGGCCGAGGCCGATATTCTCGCCGCGCCGGACGGCGCCAATACCCTGGCGACCGACTTCGTCGGTGACGACATGTTCGAAGCGCATCCGGACTGCCCGCTGTGCTACGCCGAATACCGCGTACGCGCAGCGCCGGCCACGCGCCTGATCGAGGATGGCGACGTGCTGGATCTGGGTAATCGGGTATTGCAGGTGCTGCACACACCCGGTCATTCGCCGGGTGGCATCAGCCTATGGGAAGCGAGTACGCAAACGCTGTTCTCCGGCGACATCCTCTACGACGGCCCGTTGATCGAGGACGCCTACCATTCGAACCTGGAAGATTACGCGCACAGCCTGGCGCGCCTGCGCGAACTGCCGGTACGCACCGTACACGGCGGGCATTTCGCGAGTTTTTCGGGGCAGCGGATGCGCGAGCTGATAGAGGCCTGGTTCGACGCCCATCGGCTCAACTGACGAGTTTCAGCGACGCTGACGCTCACGGCGCAGGCGTTGCTGCTCGGCGTCACTGATGCGAATCGGCTGAGGTTGCGGGGCGAGGCCAAGGGCCTGCAGCAGGGCTTGCAGTTGTTCTTGCAGCTTGGCGAGCATGGGTACGACCTCCTGCCAAGTAAAGGGAAGAGCCAGCGGCTCACCTATAAGATTAGGCCGGGCCAAACGGATTTCAACCAGCCTCCGTCAAATCACCGGACTCTTGCGTCGATACGGGAACACGTCGATCACCTTGCCCGCTCGAATCGCCTCCTGCAATTGTTTCCAGTAATCGGCCTCATAGAGATTGCCATGCAACTGGCTGAAGAGCCGGCGCTGCTTGATATCGGCGAACAGGAACGGTGGAAACTCCTCGGGGAACACGTCCATCGGCCCCACCGAATACCAGGGCTCGGAACTCATCTCGTCCTCGGGGAAACGCGGCGGCGGAATGCGCCGAAAATTCACTTCGGTGAGAAAGCAGATTTCGTCATAGTCGTAGAACACCACACGGCCATGACGGGTGACGCCGAAGTTCTTCAGCAGCATGTCGCCAGGGAAGATATTGGCAGCAGCAAGCTGCTTGATGGCCAAACCGTAGTCATCCAGCGCTTCGCGTACCTGCGCCTCGTTGGCACTTTCCAGATAGAGGTTGAGCGGCGTCATGCGTCGCTCGGTCCAGCAGTGGCGCACCAGCACGGTGTCACCTTCCACCACCACGGCCGAAGGCGCCACCTCCAGCAGCTCGGCCAGGCATTCGGGCTCGAACTTGGCCTTGGGGAAACGGAAGTCGGAAAACTCCTGGGTATCGGCCAT
Source organism: Pseudomonadota bacterium (assembly GCA_023431055.1). Taxonomy (GTDB): domain Bacteria; phylum Pseudomonadota; class Gammaproteobacteria; order Pseudomonadales; family Pseudomonadaceae; genus Aquipseudomonas. The sequence continues at coordinate 32,789 of JAEYXX010000187.1, read as the reverse complement.
GCGCCCAACACGGTCGACGCTTTTCACCAGGCGGTACTTCTCGATCACCGTGTTGCGGTCCACCGTCTTGGCGTGGGCGAAACGGTCCTTGATGATCTTGAACACGGTATTGAAGCCCGGCAGGGTGAACACGCTCATGACCATGCCGCGCACGCCCGGCGCCATGATGAAGCGGTCGTCGGTGCTGGCCAGGTGACCGATCAGCGCCCGGTAGAACTCGGATTTGCCGTGCTTGTAGAAGCCGATCGAGGTGTACAGCTCGGCGATGTGCTTGCCCGGCAGAATGCGCTTGAGAAAACCGACGAACTCGGCTGGGATCGCCACGTCCACCATGAAATAGCTGCGGGTGAAGGAGAAGATGATCGACACCTCCGCCTCGTCGGTGATCGCCGCATCGACCTGGATGCCCTGACCTTCACGGTGCAGCAGCGGGATCGCCAGCGGCCACTGCTCCTCACGGTTGTAGATGCGCCCGATCAGGTAGGCGCCCTTGTTGCGATACAGCACCGAGGAAAACAGCTCGATGCACAGCGCCGGGTCCTTGCACACCCAGTCCGGCAGGCTGGCGCGCAGTTGTTCTTCAAGGCGCTGCAGGTCACGAGGCAGGTCTTCGTAAGGCACATCGAAACGGTAATCCTCGAAAATCGCCTGCAGCGCCTGATGCAGTTCTCCGGCGGGCCGGTAGCTGCGCGTCTGCGCAGCGCTGGGCTGATTGCGCAGCGACGGCCGGGTGGTGTGGATGAACATGCAGCCATCACTGATCTGGTCATGACTGAACAGGCTGCAGAAGATCGAGTTGAACCAGGTTTCCGCCAGCTCGTCATCAAACCGCAGGTCGATCAGGGCGATATAGGCACTCTTGACCAGCGGCCATTGCCCTACATCCAGCAGCGAAGCATCGAACCTTTGCAGCAGACGCTCGCGGGTTTCTGCGACCTTCTCTTCGTACAGGTTGATCCGCGCCGCCGAGGCCTGCTGCGCCTCCTGCCACTGCGCCTGCTCAAAGCGTACGCGGGCGCCATCGGTGATCTGGCGAAAGTGCTCGCGGTAGTCGTCGAAGCCGTCGAGGATCAGGCGAGCGATCTCGCCGGCCGGCCATTGTTGCCCCATACATGTGCCTCGCAAGGAAATCAGTGAAGCGAGCTTAGCTGTAAAGTCGGCCAAACGTAGCCCGGATGCAATCCGGGGCTATCACCGGTCTTCCCGGATTTCATCCGGGCTACGGGTTGGCACAACCTCGTTCAAAAGTGCAATGCGGATTGCCAGAACCCAGCCCAGCGGCAACACTCTCGCCCCCACCCTGTTGGATGCTTCGCCGTGCGTACCGCCGATCTGCTTCGCCTGCTGCTGCTCGCTGCCATCTGGGGCGCCAGCTTCCTGTTCATGCGCGTTGCCGCACCGGTGCTCGGCAGTATGCCGACCGCCTTCTTTCGCGCCAGCTTCGGCGCACTGGGGCTGCTGGCGCTGCTCCTGCTGCTGCTGCTGCGCAGTGACTGGGACTTTCGCGGCAAGCTGCGCACCTGCCTGGGCCTGGGCGTGATCAACGCCGGCCTGCCTTCGGCCATGTACTGCCTGGCGGCGCTGATCCTGCCGGCCGGTTACTCGGCGATCTTCAACGCCACCACACCTCTGATGGGCGTGCTGATCGGCGCACTGTTCTTCCATGAAGGCATCACCCCGAGCAAGGCAGCGGGCGTGTTTCTCGGCCTGCTCGGCGTGGCGGTATTGACCCGTACCGGCCCGGTAGCTTTCGATCTCGACCTGCTGCTGGGCGCAGGTGCCTGCCTGGTGGCGACCACCTGCTACGGCTTTGCCGGTTTTCTCACCCGCCGCTGGATCGGCCAGCAGGGCGGCCTGGACAACCGCCTGACCGCCTTCGCCAGCCTGGCCGGGGCCAGCCTGTTCCTGCTGCCGCTGTTCGCCGGTAGCCTGGCGCTGCAGCCACCGCCAAGCTGGGGTGGTCTCGAGGTATGGCTGTCGCTGGCCGGCCTTGGTCTGCTCTGCACGGCCTTCGCCTACGTGCTGTACTTCCGCCTGCTGGCCGATATCGGACCGATCAGGGCCAGTACCACCACCTTTCTGATCCCGCCGTTCGGCGTGCTGTGGGGTGCCCTGCTGCTGGGTGAGCCCCTGAGCTGGGACTACCTGCCCGGCTGCCTGTTGATCGCCCTGGCCCCCTATGGCTGGTGGTCAGGCCGAGCGTGAGCAGAGCGTAGCCCGGATGAAATCCGGGACGCAGGCGGGGTGACTCCCCGGATTGCATCCGGGCTACGGACTGGTGGTGCGACCAAGTATCGCCAGGGCGTGGGAGGATCGCGCTTCATCGCTCCCCCCAAAAAGATGGATGTGAAAAGCGACATCCACCCTACGCTTGGCTCGGCTTTTAGCCTGCCGCCTGAAGCCTGCAACCGGCTTACTGCTGCAGTTCCTGCTCGGTGAACATATCGCTGAACAGCATGCTCGACAGGTAGCGCTCACCGGAGTCCGGCAGGATTACCACGATGGTCTTGCCCTGCATTTCCGGCTTTTCGGCCAAACGTACCGCCGCGGCCATCGCCGCGCCGCAGGAAATCCCGCAGAGAATGCCTTCCTCACGCATCAGGCGCAGGGCCATGGCCTTGGCTTCATCGTCGGTAACCTGCTCGACCTGATCGACCATCGCCAGGTCGAGGTTCTTCGGCACGAAACCGGCGCCGATGCCCTGGATCTTGTGCGGTGCCGGCTTGACCTCGTCACCGGCCAGGGTCTGGCTGATCACCGGCGATACCACCGGCTCCACCGCCACCGACAGAATCGGCTTGCCCTGGGTCTGCTTGATGTAGCGCGAAACGCCGGTGATGGTGCCGCCGGTACCAACGCCGGCCACCAGCACATCGATGGCACCTTCGGTGTCGCGCCAGATTTCCGGGCCAGTGGTCTTTTCATGGATGGCCGGGTTGGCCGGGTTCTCGAACTGCTGCGGCAGGTAATAGTCAGGATTGGCGGCCACCAGCTCGTTGGCCTTCTCGATCGCGCCCTTCATGCCCTTGGCCGGCTCGGTCAGCACCAGCTCGGCGCCCAGGGCCTTGAGCACCTTGCGTCGCTCCAGGCTCATCGAGGCCGGCATTGTCAGCACCAGCTTGTAGCCGCGCGCCGCGGCGACGAACGCCAGGCCGATACCGGTATTGCCGGAGGTCGGCTCGACGATGGTCATGCCCGGTTTGAGCACACCGCGCTCCTCGGCGTCCCAGATCATGCTGGCGCCGATGCGGCACTTGACCGAATACGCCGGGTTGCGGCCCTCGATCTTGGCCAGGATGGTCACGCCTTTCGGTCCCAGACGGTTGATCATCACCAGCGGTGTATTGCCGATGGCCTGGGCGTTGTCTGCGAAAATGCGGCTCATGGTGCATCGATTCCTTGTCGTTGCGGAGCTCACCAGCCTATGCCTGATGAATCATCGCGTCCAGCATCAGGAAGGTCGAACTCTGCCCCGGCTAGCGCAGTCAACCTGTGGAGAATCAGACCTGACGGATACACCCGATGAAACGCCGTTACAGCCTGCCGCTGTGGATCTGCCTCAGCCTGCTCGCCCTGCTGGTGGTGCTGCACGTCGCCCTGCCCTACGTCATTCGCGACTACCTCAATGACAAGCTCGCGGAGATGGGCAACTACCGCGGGCAGATCGAGGACATCGACATCGCGCTCTGGCGCGGTGCCTATCGCATCAACGGCCTGAACATCGTCAAGGCCGAGCAGCAGGTGCCAGTGCCCTTCGTCGATGCGCCACGCATCGATATTTCCGTGAGCTGGCGCGACCTGTGGCAGGAGCGGGCCGTGGTGGCCAGGGTGATCTTCGACCGGCCGCAAGTGAACTTCGTCGACGGACAAAGCAGCGACGACACCCAGACCGGTGAAGGCGTCGACTGGCGCGAGCAGTTGAACAAGCTGTTGCCGATTACCCTCAACGAAGTGCGCGTACTCGACGGTACGCTGGGCTTCTACAATTTCAGCGTCTCACCGCCTGTGAAGCTGCATGCCAATGCGATCGACGCCAGCCTCTATAACCTGACCAACGTGGCCGACGAACAGGGCGATCGCGTCGCCCGCTTCGAGGGCACCGCGCAACTGCTCGATCACGCACCACTGGAAGCCACGGCGGTGTTCGATCCCTTTCACAACTTCGAGGATTTCGAGTTCCGCGTACGCGCCACCGGTATCGAGCTAACGCGCCTCAACGACCTGGCCAACGCCTATGGCAAGTTCGACTTCAAAAGCGGTAACGGCGACCTGGTAGTCGAAGCCTCCGCCGAGGATGCCCAGCTCAGTGGCTACATCAAGCCGCTGTTACGCAACGTCGAGGTTTTTGACTGGCAGCAGGACGTGGAAGACCAGGACAAGGGCTTTCTGCGCTCGATATGGGAGGCTCTGGTCGGTGGCAGCGAGAAGGTCCTGAAGAACCAGCGTCAGGATCAGATCGCCACCCGTGTCGAACTCGCGGTAGCACGCGCCAGCAGGATATCAGCGCCTTCCAGGCCTTCATCGGCATCCTGCGCAATGGTTTCGTCGAAGCCTTCACGCCCCGCTACGAACGCCCACCACCTCAGCAGGACGGCAGCTGAGCTGTAGCCGAAAGCAGCGGTGACCGCCCATTCAGTGACTGAATACTGCGTCTGCGTTCACAGCCACCGGAGCTGCGCGTTATAGTCGCGCTCTGAATTTCTGCTGCGGGCCGGCCCGCGCGTTACCGTTTCGAGGATTTTCCGATGAAGTTCGAAGGCACCCAGTCCTACGTCGCCACCGACGACCTCAAACTCGCGGTCAACGCCGCCATCACCCTGCAGCGCCCACTGCTGGTCAAGGGTGAGCCGGGCACCGGCAAGACCATGCTCGCCGAGCAACTGGCCGACGCCTTCGGTGCCAAGCTCATTACCTGGCACATCAAGTCCACCACCAAGGCGCACCAGGGCCTGTACGAATACGATGCGGTCAGCCGCCTGCGCGACTCGCAGCTCGACTCGGACAAGGTCCACGACGTTCGCAACTACATCAAGAAGGGCAAGCTGTGGGAGGCGTTCGAGTCCGACGAGCGCGTGATCCTCTTGATCGACGAGATCGACAAGGCCGATATCGAGTTCCCCAACGACCTGTTGCAGGAACTCGACAAGATGGAGTTCTACGTCTACGAGACCAACGAGACCATCAAGGCCAAGCAGCGCCCGATCATCATCATCACCTCGAACAACGAGAAAGAGCTGCCGGACGCCTTCCTGCGCCGCTGCTTCTTCCACTACATCGCCTTCCCGGATCGCGACACCCTGAAGAAGATCGTCGACGTGCACTACCCCAACATCAGCGGCGAGCTGGTGGCCGAGGCGCTGGACGTGTTCTTCGACGTGCGTAAGGTACCGGGCCTGAAGAAGAAGCCCTCGACCAGCGAACTGGTGGACTGGCTCAAGCTGCTGATGGCCGACAATATCGGCGAAGCGGTGTTGCGCGAGCGCGACCCAACCAAGGCCATCCCGCCGCTGGCCGGCGCCCTGGTGAAGAACGAGCAGGATGTGCAGTTGCTCGAGCGCCTGGCCTTTATGACCCGCCGAGCATCCCGATAAACGGGCGGCTGCGCGTCGGCCAGGCTGCGTTGAGAGCAGGCTCGCAATGCTCATGTACAAAAGTACACTGCGCTTGCTCGCCTGATCTTGCCTGGCTCTAGCTCGCTCGCCCTTGCTTCGGCGTGAGCAGTGGCCACAGGCAGTCACAGACTTTCATGAGGGCATAGCATGCTGCTCAACCTATTCAACGAAATGCGCGCGGCCAAGGTGCCGGTGTCGGTGCGCGAGTTGCTCGACCTGATCAACGCGCTCAAGCACAACGTCGTGTTCGCCGACATGGACGAGTTCTACTACCTGGCGCGCGCGATCCTGGTGAAGGACGAACGCCATTTCGACAAGTTCGACCGGGCCTTCGGCGCCTACTTCAACGGCCTTGAAAACCTCAACCAGCACATCGAGGCGATGATTCCCGAGGAATGGCTGCGCAAGGAATTCGAGCGCCTGCTGACCGACGAGGAAAAGGCGCAGATCCAGAGCCTGGGCGGCCTCGACAAGCTGATCGAGGAGTTCAAGAAGCGCCTCGAAGAGCAGAAGGAAAAGCACGCCGGTGGCAACAAGTGGATCGGCACCGGCGGCACCAGCCCGTTCGGCTCCGGTGGCTACAACCCGGAAGGCATTCGCGTCGGCGATGCCGGCAAGCGCCAGGGCAAGGCCGCCAAGGTATGGGACCAGCGCGAGTACAAGAACCTCGACGATCAGGTCGAGCTGGGCACGCGCAACATCAAGGTGGCACTGCGCCGCCTGCGCAAGTTCGCCCGTCAGGGCGCAGCCGAAGAGCTGGATCTGGACGGCACCATCGACCACACCGCGAAGGACGGCGGCCTGCTCAACATCCAGATGCGCCCGGAACGGCGCAATACGGTCAAGCTGCTGCTGTTACTGGACATCGGCGGCTCGATGGACGCCCACGTCAAGGTCTGCGAGGAGCTGTTTTCCGCTTGCAAGACCGAGTTCAAGCACCTGGAATATTTCTACTTCCACAACTTCATCTACGAGAGCGTGTGGAAGAACAACATGCGCCGCACCAGCGAGCGCACCTCGACGATGGACCTGCTGCACAAGTACGGTGCCGACTACAAGGTGGTGTTCGTCGGCGATGCGGCCATGGCGCCCTACGAAATCACCCAGGCCGGTGGCAGCGTCGAGCACTGGAACGAGGAAGCCGGCTACGTCTGGATGAAGCGCTTCACCGAGAAGTTCAAGAAGATCATCTGGATCAACCCCTACCCCAAGGACACCTGGAACTACACCGCCTCCACTGGCCTGGTGCGCGAGCTGATCGAAGATCGCATGTACCCGCTGACCCTGCAGGGGTTGGAGGACGGCATGAAGTACCTGTCCAAGTAAGACTTCAAGCAGCAACGAAAAACGCCGCGAGCCCTGTAAAGGAATCGCGGCGTTTTCGTTGCCCGGATGTAATCCGGGCAACGAGTTTTCGGTGAGATTCGAACTCAACGCTTGTCGGCGTCGTCCGGCTTGTTCAGATCCATCACCGTTTGCGCTGGCGTTGTCAAAGACTCTTGCGGCTTGGCCTCAGCAGCCGCTGCGACAGGTGCGCTCACCGCTTCGCCCGGCGCTTCCTTCTTGCGCAGACCGATACGCTTGAACAGCCAGCCAATCAGCACCACCGGGATGAACCAGAACTTCTTCAGCAGTACCAGCAACATGGCCAGCAAACCGGTCTTGGCGGCGACCTTGCCAGCTACCAGCGCGCCGAGGCCGTATGCGGCCACGGTATCCAGATCCGGGTCGAACTCGGCATAACGCTGGCCCGGATTGAACTCGGTCGCAGCCAGCACGGCCGGCACGCTGGCCTCGATTTCCGCCAACTGATCCATGTTGGCGACGAAGTTCAGCACCAGCACGCCCTTGCGGCCCAGCACGCGGATGTTGTAGTTCAGGGTATTGGCCTCGCTGTCGCCGAACTTCAGTTCCTTGGCCCAGTGCAGCTTCTTGCCCTCGGCATCGTAGCGCGGCGCGGCGGCCCAGCCGACCAGTTGCACCGGCTCGTAGCCGTTCTCTTCACGCCAGGTGTTGGCCTCGCGCATGTCGGCCTGCATGTCCTTGAGCATGTCGCCATAGTCGATGTCGGCGGCATCCTCGTCGGACACATAACCGCTGCCTTCATATTCGACGGTGACACCCCAGGATTCCTCGGCCAGCGGCGATACCCCAGCCGGCAGGATCATGCCCAGCGGCGGAACGTCGTCCGGCGGGTTGCCCCAGCCATCGACCAGCAGGCGCTGGGCATTCTCGCCATCGAGGAATACCAGCGAATCGGGCAGGTTCAGGGTGGCCAGATCGTTGCCGAGCACCACTCGCCCGGTCTTGAGCTCCAGGCTGGCGACGAATTCTTCGGGGCTGATGTACTGCGCCGAATCGTCACTCTCGGTGACCTCCTCGCTGATCGCAGCACCTTCAGGCTTGGTCTCGGGATTGGCATATGCAGCGGACGTGAACGGCAGGACAGCAGCCAGCGCGGCTGCCAGGATCGAATCCTTGATCGACATGGAAACTCCAGTGCTACAGGGTAAGGGTTAAATGTAACGCGGTATTACATTAACACACCTACCCCAGGCTTCAGGCGAACCAGCGCACCTTTTGCCCCCTTCGGCTTGCGCCAAGGAACGCTCGCGGGCTGAACGATTCAGCGCCAGTGGCGCTGCTGAGCGCGTCTGGTCCGCCCTGCCCCGAACAGCCAGCCGAACATCAGCACCAGCAATTCCGCCAGCCACGCCAGCAGCAACGCATTGATCACGCCCCAGAGGATTGCATCCGGAGTGAACAGCACCTGATAGCGGTAAGCCTTCAGGGTTTCCTGGAACAGCTCATGATCGGCGCCAGTGGCCAGGTGCCAGGCCTGGGCGTACCAGGGCCCCTGCATGGCCTGCCATTCGCGCTCGAGCAAGGCCGAGCGCTGCACCAGATGCCCCACGCTGTTGGCGTCGCTGCGCATCACCGGGTCATCGCTTACGCGGTAGTGCGCCACCAGCGCATCCATGTCGCCCTTGAAGAACTTCTGCGCGGTTTCCTGAAACCCCTTGAGACTCTGTTGCGATTCCAGGCGGTGCGCTTCGACCCGCTTGGCATAGTCATCGATGAAGCCCGGCACCTGTACGCCAAGCAACAGGCCGAAGGCGAACAGCGTCAGACGCAGGTAGCTTCTAAGCATGGGATCAGGCCTTGCCGTGAGTGATGCTTTCGCCGCGGCGCCACAGGCGCCATTCGCCCGGCTGGTACAGCGACCATTGTTCGTTGTCGGTCAGAGGTTCGGTGGCGATGACCGTCACCACATCGTTGGGTGTGGTTTCCGACTGAAAGTCCACCTTGAGATCGGCGTCCTTGAGCTGCGCCGGGCCGAATGGCGCGCGCCGGGTGATATGCGCCAGCTTGGTCGAGCAGAAGCTGAACAGCCAGTCACCATCGCTGAGCAGGCAGTTGAACACGCCGAGCTGGCGGTAACTGGCACAGGCCGCCACCAGCACCGGCAGCAGTACCTCCACCGAGACCGGCTCGGGAAACGCGCGCCGCACGCGGTTGAGCAGGTCGCAGAAGGCGGCTTCGCTGTCGGTCTCGCCCACCGGTCGATAGAAACTGGTGGAGCCCTGCAGACCAGCGAGCTGACCGTTATGCGCGAAACACCAGTTGCGTCCCCATAGCTCTCGACTGAAAGGATGGGTATTGACCAGCGACACCTGGCCGACATTGGCCTGGCGGATGTGACCGATCACCACCTCGCTCTTGATCGGGTAGCGCTGCACCAGTTGCGCGACCTCGGACTCGCTGCTCGCCCGCGGGTCCTGAAACAGACGCAGGCCACGCCCCTCGTAGAAACCGATACCCCAGCCATCACGGTGCGGCCCGGTACGGCCGCCGCGCTGCATCAGCCCGGTAAAGCTGAAGACGATATCGGTGGGTACATTGGCGCTCATGCCGAGCAATTCGCACATCGAATCAATTCTCCTTGCCGAGGATCAGGCGCAGGCACTCGGCTTCGTTCTGCAGACGCGCGTCGAGTCGCTTGCGGCCCTGCGGCAGAAAACGCACCAGCAGTCGCCAGAGCAGCGCCGGCAGGTCGCCCGGCCGACGCGGAATCAGGTGTAGATGAAGATGAGGCACGTGCTGGTTGGAGTCCGGACCATCGTTGATCACCAGGTTGATACCGTTGACTCCGTAGCCGGCCTCACGCAGCGCGCCGGCCACACGTTCCGACAAGGTCAGCAGGCGCTCACGAACCGACACGGGCAGGTCACGCAGAAACGGCGCATGCAGGCGGCTGACGATCAGCACATGGGCCGGACGCATGGGAAAGATATCCAGCAGAACGATGAAATCATCGTCCTCGTAAAGTCGATGAGCGGGTAGCCGACGCTCGGCAATGGCACAGAACACGCAATCCATCGGGCCTCCCTTGCACAAGGCCATCATGCTGAACGCACGGGCCAGCCGGCGCAAGGGGGCAAATCAGATACGCGGCTCCATGCGTCCGCTGCGATCGCGCCCGTAATCGCGAATTGGCAGATCGTCGTCCTCTTCCATGCGCTCGCGCAGAGTGCGTGGGTCTTCGTCAGGCTCGGATGCCGGTTGGCCATGGCGATCTTTCCACCAACGCTCGATGGGCCAGCGAACGGCGACGAACAGCAGGTAGACGGCAAGGGCGATCAGGCTGTAGAGCGCCAGATCGGCCACGGCGCGCCAGGCGTTATTGCCGACCTTGAGCAAAACGTCCATGGCGGTAACCGCCAGTGCAGGCGCGAACAGCTCACGCGTCGGATCGACGATGGTCGGGCTGAACAGCAGCACAGCGACCACCACGGCGAGTGGCTCGCGCAGATAGCGCCACATCCAGCTGGTCAGGCGCATCCATACCAACAGGCAACCCAGGGCAGCAATCCCGTAGGCGGCCCAGGCCATGAGGTAGTCGTTTTCATTCATCATAAGCAGGCGCCGGCGTGGCAGGTCTGGCAAAGGGGCGCTTATGATAGCGGTTTTTACCCGGCTCGGCGCTCTTGCCGGCCGAGCTGCTCTGGAGCTTCGCCATGTCCTCTGCCCCCATCGCCCATCAGCAAGCCGGTAACGATCCCTATCGCTGGCTGGAGAACCGCGACAGCGAAGAGGTGCTGGCGTACCTGCAGGCGGAGAACGCTTACCTGGAGAGCGTACTGGAACCGCAGCGAGCGCTACGCGAGCAGCTGTTCGAGGAGATCAAGGGGCGCATCCGCGAGACCGACCTGTCGCTACCCACGCCCTGGGGCGACTATCTCTACTACCAACGCACCACGGCCGGTGACGAGTATCCCCGGCACTATCGCTGCCGCCGTCCTGCCGATGGTTCGCTGCAGGTCGACAGCGCCAGCGAAACGCTGCTGCTCGATCCCAACGAACTGGCCGGCGGTGGCTTTCTTTCCGTCGGTGCCTTCAGCATCAGCCCCGACCAGCAGCGCCTGGCCTACAGCCTCGACAGCAGCGGCGACGAAATCTACCGCCTGTTCGTCAAGGAGCTGGGCAGCGGCCAGGTCAGCGATCTGCCCTTCGACGACTGCGACGGCAGCATGACCTGGGCGAACGACAGCCAGACGCTGTTCTTCACCGTACTGGACGACACCCACCGCCCCTACAAGCTCTATCGTCACCGCCTCGGCGAGGCCGCAGCCGAAGCGGTATTCGAGGAGGCCGATGGCCGTTTCTTCCTGCATTGCTATCGTTCCAGCTCCGAGCGCCAGTTGATTCTGCAACTGGGCAGCAAGACCACCAGCGAAGTCTGGGTGCTGGACGCCGAGCAGCCGCAGAATGCCTTTGCATGCCTGGCGCCTCGCGAGGAAGATCACGAGTACGACGTCGACCACGGCATGCTCAACGGCGAGTGGTGCTGGCTGATCCGCAGCAACCAGAGCGGCATCAACTTCGCGCTGTACCGCGCCAGCGAGGACAAGCCGCAGCGCGCGCATTGGCAACAGATTCGCCCGCATGACCCGCAGGTAATGCTCGAAGGTGCCACATTGAACCAGCGCGCCATCGTCCTGGCGCTGCGTGAAGGTGGCCCGCCTATCCTCGAAGTGCAGCCGCAGGGCCAGGCGGCGTACCGCGTGCAGCTGCCGGATGCGGCTTACAGCCTCTACGTGCAGGACAGCCTGGAGTTTCACAGCCCGGTGATCCGCCTGCGCTACGAAGCGCTGAACCGTCCCGCGCAGGTACGTCAGCTGGAGCTGGCCACGGGTGAGCAGCAGGTACTCAAGCAGACCCCGGTGGAAGGTCCGTTCGATGCCGATCTTTATGAAAGCCGCCGCCTCTGGGCCAGCGCAGCCGACGGTACGCAGATCCCGATCAGCCTGGTGGCGCGCCGCGAGGTGTTCACCGCAGGCCAGCCGGCCCCGCTCTATCTCTATGGCTATGGCGCCTATGGTGCGAGCCTCGACCCCTGGTTCTCTCATGCACGCCTGAGCCTGCTCGACCGCGGCTTCGTCTTCGCCATCGCGCACGTACGCGGTGGTGGGGAGATGGGTGAAGCCTGGTATCGCGCTGGCAAACTCGAACACAAACAGAACAGCTTCGACGATTTCATCGCCTGCGCCGAACGCCTGATCGCCGAGGGCCTGACCACCGCCTCGCAACTGGCGATCAGCGGCGGCAGCGCCGGCGGCCTGCTGATCGGCGCCGTGCTCAACCAGCGCCCCGAGCTGTTCGCCGCCGCCATCGCCGAAGTGCCCTTCGTCGACGTGCTCAACACCATGCTCAACCCCGACCTGCCGCTGACCGTGACCGAGTACGACGAATGGGGCGACCCGAACGAGCCCGAGGTCTTCGAGCGCATCAAGGCGTACGCACCCTACGAGAATGTGCGCGCCCAGGCCTATCCGGCGATTCTCGCCGTCGCGGGCTACAACGACAGCCGCGTGCAGTATTGGGAGGCCGCCAAGTGGGTAGCCAAGCTGCGCCGCGACAAGACCGACGACAACCTGCTGCTGCTCAAGACCGACCTCGGCGCTGGCCACGGCGGCATGAGTGGGCGTTATCAGGGCATCAGGGATGTGGCGCTGGAATACGCGTTCGTATTCCGCGTACTAGGGGTAGTGCACCCGTAGGAGCGGTTGGGCGGCATTGCGCTAAAGCCGCGATCCCCCAAGCATCGCGGCTGAAGCCGCTCCTACAGAAACCGAGGCTCAGTCCTGCTTGCGCTGCCCTTCCAGCCCCTGGCTATTACGGCGTATCTGCTGGTCCAGTTGCGGAATCGGCTGATCACCGTTGGAGCGAGGCGTACCGGGCAGGGGCTGGCCCTGTGGTGGCGGAAGAAGGGGCGCCGATCCCTGGCGCTTGATCGGTACTGCGGTCGAGGGCTGGCCATAGGGCTGTGGCGTCGCCGTGCCCGGCGAGCCGGCCTCCGGAGCTGACGGCATGCGCATGGGCTGCTGCGCCCATGCCAGCGTGGCCGCACTGGACGCCAGGATCATCGCGATGAGAATGGGGATACGCATCATGGCTCTCCTGCTCGACTGGCTTTCGTTCTATTCTGGCAACACCTGCCCACGAACGTTCCAGCGAATCGCTCCATGAATCCGACCAGCAAGCTCGACAAGATCCTCGCAGAAGCCCAGCAACGCCGTGAAACCAGCTACCGGGAAAAGGCGCTGCGCATGTACCCGCACATCTGCGGCCGCTGCGGCCGCGAGTTCAGCGGCAAGCGCCTGAGCGAGCTGACCGTGCATCACCGCGACCACAACCACGACAACAACCCGGAAGACGGCTCCAACTGGGAATTGCTGTGCCTGTACTGCCACGACAACGAGCACCAGCGTCAGGTCGACTTGCACTACCAGAAGGAAGAGGCCGCCAGCGCGGGCTCGGGTAGCAAGGTCACGCACAAGGGGCTGGCAGGTTTGGCGGCGCTGCTGGGCAAGACGGAAGATAAGCAAGGCTGAAAGCCATCACCCGTAGGAACGAATTCATTCGCGATGCTTGCCGGAGCGGCGCCAGCCCTTTCGCGGATAAATCCGCTCCTACCGACCATGCGTCTAGACAGCTTCGGCGCAGGGGCAACGCTTTTGTAGGAGCGAATTCATTCGCGATTCGCGGCTGAAGCCGCCCCTACCCGATTGCACCAGGACTCAGCGCAACAGGCGTGTATCCAGGGTCTTCGACGGACCACCGATGACATTCTCGGTGATGTCGATGAAGTCCTTGGTGCTGACCCGGTCCAGACGCATCAGCCCGCGGGTGACGTCATCCAGCGAGAGATTGCCCTTGTCCTTGGTCTTCTGGCGGATTTCCCGATCCAGCTCCTGCAGCAGCAGCACAGCACGTGCCGTGACCGGGCCGCTGGCATTGTCGGTGCGCAGGCTGTTGACCGGCTTGCTCCAGCGAATCAGCTGCTCGCGGATTTTCTGATAGCGGTCTTCGCTGATGCCGCCGGCGCGGCGCATCAGCTCGATGGCGTAGTACTCGGCCAGGCCTTCGGCGATCCAGTCACTGCGGTCGCGCCCATAGATACGGCCGAACACGTGCACCAACTCGTGTACCAGCGAACTGGTGCCGTTCTCGCTGACCAGCGGACGGTCGGCGTGCATGTAGTAGGAGTTGGCGGCCGACAGGCCACCGCGCCACATCGGGTCGCCAGCGCCGACGATCAGCAGCTTGTCCGGATCGCGCGGGAACACCTGCTGTATCTGCGGCCAGACGAAGGTGAGGAAAGTCATGATATCCATGCGCCGCATGCCTTCGCCGATCGGCGCGGAAATAGCGACCTCGGTGTCGCCCAGGCGGGTGCGACGAGTGCCCAGCTTGCCGGCCAGCATCCAGCCGGTCGGGCGGTCGAACTTGCGTTCCGGGTTATCGATACGGAAGCGATTCTTGCCGATGCGCGGCCAGCCGGTTTCCACGCTCTTCCAGCCCTTGGGCAGCTCGAACTGCAGGCGCGCTACCAGCTCGGTCTTGTCACGCTGATCGAGCTTGGCGGCGGGCACCAGGTTGTCGCCGCGAAACAGCGCCCAGTCCTCGGTCATCTTGGCATCGTAACGGCCAGGCTTGCGCTCCTTGTCGATCAACACCCGATAGCTGAGTACGCTCTTGCCCTCACCCGGCTGCCACTTGCCGCGTCCGGCGACGTCCTGCGACCACTGACCATCGGCCTTGAAATCGCTGAAACGGCCGTCCTCGCCAAGATTGAAATCGAGGCTGCGCACGCGCTCGCCCTTCTCCAGGGTGATGCTGACCTCGGCCTGATTGCTCTCGGGCAGAAAGCGCACGTGATAATCCAGATCGACCTTCTGCGTGGCGGCGAAGGCAGGCAGGCTCAGAAGCAGCAGAGACGAGTACAACGGCAAGCGAAGGGACATCGAGCAACACTCCTGATGCGGGACATGGCGGCATATGACCGCTGCGCCGCAGGGCAAATTCCATGGGCGGATGACAGATTTGCCACGAAGCCGCGCGGCAATCAACCCGCGCGAAAAATCAGATGATCTTCCCAGTCCTCTTCGGCCACGCTGTTCTCGCTGAGCATACGTCCCGACTGGGAAATCCGCTCGGCATGCACCGCATCCAGGTCACCGCTGACCAGGTGATGCCAGTGCGGCAGATCCTTGCCTTCGCTGACCAGACGATAGGCACAGGTCGGCGGCAGCCACTGGAACTGATCGGCCTGCGCCGGGGTGAGCTGGATGCAATCGGGCACATGCTTGACCCGGTTGGGATAATCGCTGCAGCGACAGGTCTGCAGGTCCAGCAGCTTGCAGGCGATACGCGTGTAGTAGACGGCGCCATCGTCCTCGTCTTCGAGCTTCTGCAGGCAGCACAGGCCGCAACCGTCGCACAGCGACTCCCACTCGCCCGGGTCGAGCTGGGCGAGCGTCTTGCGTTTCCAGAAGGGTTCGAGGTTGGCGGCCATGAGAGCAGTATGGACTCAGGTGGAAAAAGCGCGGCAGTCTAGCCTGGACGGCAGGCAGGGCCAAGCGGCCCTGGCCCAACGGCATCAGTACCCGCGGGCGAAATCCACTTCACCACGCAGCGGCTGTCCGGCTTGCCAGCGCGCCAGGTTGTCGATGAACAGCTCGCTCATCAGCGTCGGATCGGTAGGCGCCGAACTGTGACCGGTGAGCAGCAGACGCGGCGCCGTCCAGAACGGGTGGCCTGGTGGCAGAGGTTCCTCACGGCAGACATCGATCACCGCGCCAGCCAGCTGGTGTCGCTCGAGCGCGGCGACCAGATCGGCGTCGACCACCGCAACGCCGCGCCCGGCATTGATCAGCACCGCCTCTTCGCGGAAATGCGCCAATAGCTCGGCATCGTACAGATCGCGGGTTGCCGGTGTGTCCGGCAGCAGGTTGATCACGTAGTCGGCCCAGGCGATCAGCCGTGGCAAGTCGTCCATGGCCGCCACTTCGGCGAAAGGCGCCTGCTCTCGAGCATGGCTGGCAACGCCACGCAACTCCACAGCGAACGGCTGCAGAAAAGCGGCCACGGCCTGACCGATATCGCCACAACCGACCACCAGCACCCGGCGCCCACGCAGGCTGCGCGGCAAGCTGTGATCCCAGCGCTGCTCGACCTGTGCCGCCAGCCGCGCGAACAGGCGCCGCTCATGCGCCAGCATATGGCCGAGCACGTATTCGGCCATCACCTGACCGAAGATGCCAACGGCGCGGCTCAGGCGATAGTCACGCGGCAGGCCGGCCGCCAGCAGCGGCGTGATCCCCGCCCAGGTCGACTGCAGCCACTGCGGACGCAGCCCTTCGCGCAGCAAGGGCGCGAGCAGGTCAGGCTGGCCCAGCCACAGCTCACATTTGTCGGCGAGCGTACGCAGCTGTTCGGGCTGCGTGCTGGCTACCAGCTGCAGCTCGGGACAGGCGCTACGAATACGCTCGGCATAGAGGGCGTGGCCGTTTTCGGCAATCAGCAAGCGCATGCTTCACACCGGATCGTTACGACACAGCAGTTCGTCAGGCAGGTGCTGAATGTAGTCCTCTTCTGGCGGCGGCATCTGCAGGTGATAGCCCTGCTTGTCGAGATTCTCCAGCACCGTGGCGATGTCTTCCCGCGCCAGCTGGCGCTCCGGGCTGAGTACCAGGTCGAAGGCGTGCGCAGGCGGGCCGAATACCGCGAGCAGACCCTCGGGCACGCGGGTCAGGGCCTCGGCCTTGAGTACGTAGAGGTACATCTCGTTCTTGCGCGGGCTCTTGTAGATGGAACAGATGCGTTTCACGCGGATTCTCCTTCAGCGGCCAGGCAGTCCAGAAGAGCCTGGCCCATCAACTCCCGGCGCCAGCCGCGCAGGGAATCGGGCAATTGGTACGGACCATTGGGAAAGCCGCTTTTCAGGAGGGCCTCCAGGGTTTTCTTGCGCAGCATCAGCTCGGGCACGATATCCAGACGCTCGCCCTCGCGCTGGCCGACGGCGCGCAGCTTCTTGAGCAGCGCCGAGGCCTCGATCGGCAACGGCTCGGGCAAGGCCTCGGGCCATTGTTCGGGAGGCAGTGCCGCGGCCTCGCGAATCAGCTTGAGCAGGGTTTCGCCGTCCTGGCGCACGGTCTTCGGGTGCATGTCCTCGATACGCGCCAGCGCCACCAGATTATCCGGCTGGGTACGGGCCAGCGGCCACAGCGAATGCTCGCGCAGCACGCGATTACGCGGCTGATTGCGCGCCCTCGCCTCGCGCTCGCGCCAGGCGCACAGCGCGCGCAGCACCGCTTGCTGCTGACGCGACAGTTTCCAGGCCAGCTTGGCCTCGCGCCAGGCGTCCTCGGGCGCCACTTCACGGCTCAGGTTGGCCACCAGTTCGGCACCGTCCTCCAGCACCCACTCGACCTTCTGCGGCGCCAGGCGGGCCATCAGCGCACGGTACACCTCGACCAGATGCAGCACGTCTTCGGCGGCGTAGCGCACCTGCAGGTCGGACAGCGGCCGCTGCAGCCAGTCGGAACGGGTCTCCCCCTTGGGCAACTCGATATCGAGCAGGGCCTGCACCAGGCGCGAGTAGCCCATGGAGAAACCGAGGTTGAGATAACCCGCCGCCAGTTGCGTATCGAACAGCGGCGCCGGCAGGCTGCCGCTCAGGCGCAGGAACACCTCCAGGTCTTCACTGCACGAATGCAGCACCTTGACCACGTTCGGTGCTTCGAGCAACGCAGCGAAAGGCCGCCAGTCGCTGATGCGCAAGGGGTCGATCAGATAGGCGCCGTCGCCACTGCTGACCTGCAGCAACCCGGCGATGGGATAGAAGGTGTCGACGCGCATGAACTCGGTGTCCAGCGCGACGAAGGGCAGCGCCTGCCAGGCAGCGCAATGCTCGGCCAGGCTGGCGTCGTCGAGAATCCAGTGAATGTCGTTAGCCACGCGGCTCTCCCGTCTAGAATGCCGCGCAGTATATATGCCCAGGCCATTGCACGGGGCAGCGGCCTGCCGCCGATGGTGGGAACTGTGTAATCTGTGCCGCGCACCACCTCTGCCACGGAAGAACAGCAATGCTGAAAAAACTGCTTGCCCTGCTCGTCGTGCTGCTGGCCGCAGCGGCTGGTTATCTGGCCCTCACGCCCAGCCCGATCGATCCACTGCCCTGGGATGCGGCACCCGCCCCGGCGATGACCGGCGTGCTGGAACCCAACGACACCCTGATGAAGGCCGAGCTGCTGGCAGGCGGCCAGGTTCACGGCCCGGAAGATACTGCAGTCGATGGCCAGGGCCGGGTCTACGCCGGCCTGCATGACGGGCGCATCGTCCGCGTGCTGGCAGACGACAGCCTGGAAACCTTCGCCGATACCGGCGGCCGCCCACTGGGCATGAACTTCGATGCCGATGGCAATCTGATCGTCGCTGACGCCTACAAGGGCCTGTTGAGCATCGACCCGCAGGGTATGATCAAGGTGCTTGCCACCGAGGCCGACGGCCTGCCCTTCGCCTTCACCGATGACCTGGATATCGCCAGCGACGGGACCATCTACTTCAGCGACGCCTCCTCGCGCTTCCAGCAGCCGGACTACCTGCTCGATCTGCTCGAAGCGCGCCCGCATGGACGCCTGCTGAGCTACGACCCGGCCAGCGGCGAAACCCGCGTGCTGCTCGATGGTCTGTACTTCGCCAACGGCGTGGCGCTGTCGGCGAACGAGGACTTCGTGCTGGTCAACGAGACCTATCGCTACCGCATCACCCGCTACTGGCTCAAGGGCGACAAGGCCGGCCAGCACGACATCTTTATCGACAACCTGCCTGGCCTGCCGGACAACCTGCAGGGTGACCGCAAGGGCACCTTCTGGGTGGCTCTGCCCACCCCGCGCAAGGCCGACGCCGATTTCCTGCATCGCCACCCCTGGCTCAAGGCGCAACTGGCCAAGCTGCCTCGCGCACTGTGGCCGAAGGCGATTCCCTACGGCTTCGCCATCGCACTCGATGAACAGGGCAACATCGTCCGCAGCCTGCATGACACCAGTGGCACGCACCTGCGCATGGTCACCTCGGTCAAGCCGGTAGGGGATTACCTGTACTTCGGTAGCCTGGACAACGACCGCATCGGTCGGCTGGAACTGCACTGACGAAAAAAAAGCCCCGGATAACCGGGGCTTTCTTTTATCGCGAAGTTTCGAACCTCAGACCACACCCTGGGCCAGCATGGCATCGGCGACCTTGACGAAGCCGGCGATGTTGGCGCCCTTGACGTAGTTGATGCGGCCATTCTCCTCGCCATGGTGCACGCAGGCATGGTGGATGTTCTGCATGATGCCGTGCAGACGCTCGTCCACCTCGCCGGCGCTCCAGTGCAGGCGCATGGCGTTCTGGCTCATTTCCAGGCCACTGGTGGCCACGCCACCGGCGTTGGACGCCTTGCCCGGCGCGTAGCAGATGCCGGCCTCGACGAACAAATCCACCGCTTCCAGGGTCGAGGGCATATTGGCGCCCTCGGCCACACAGATGCAGCCGTTGCTCAGCAGCGCGCGAGCGTTGTCGCCGTCCAGCTCGTTCTGCGTAGCGCAGGGCAGCGCGATATCGCACGGCAGGCCCCAGGGACGCTGGCCGGCGAGGAACTGCAGACCGTAGTGCTCGGCCATCTCGCGCAGACGCCCACGACGCACGTTTTTCAGATCCATCAGATGCAGCCACTGCTCGTCGCTAAGGCCGCTCTCGGCGTACAAGGTGCCTTCGGAGTCGGACAGCGAGATGACCCGCCCACCCAGCTCCATGACCTTCTGCGCCGCATACTGGGCGACGTTGCCGGAGCCGGAGATGGCCACTCGCTTGTCTTCGAAGCCCTGGCCGATGCGCTTGAGCATCTCCTGAGCGAAATACACGCAACCATAGCCAGTGGCTTCCGGGCGGATCAGGCTGCCGCCGTAGCTCAGGCCCTTGCCGGTGAGCACCGAGGTGAACTGGTTGGACAGGCGCTTGTACTGGCCGAACAGGTAGCCGATCTCGCGACCACCGACACCGATGTCACCGGCCGGCACGTCCAGATCGGCACCGATATGGCGGTACAGCTCGGTCATGAACGACTGGCAGAAGCGCATCACCTCGCCCTCGCTCTTGCCCTTGGGGTCGAAGTCCGAACCGCCCTTGCCGCCGCCCATGGGCAGCGAGGTCAGCGAGTTCTTGAACACCTGTTCGAAGGCCAGGAACTTGAGCACGCCCAGGTTGACCGAGGGGTGGAAGCGCAGGCCACCCTTGTACGGGCCGATGGCGCTGCTCATCTGGATGCGGTAGCCGCGGTTGACCTGCACCTGACCTCGGTCGTCGACCCAGGGCACACGGAACAGAATGGCGCGCTCGGGCTCGACCATGCGCTCGAGAATCCCGGCATCGCGATAGCGCGGGTTGGCTTCGAGGAAAGGCCACAGACTGCGCACCACCTCTTCCACCGCCTGGTGGAACTCCGGCTGATCGGGATCGCGCTGTTTCAGGCGCGCCAGGAAAGAATCGACGGACAACGACATGCGGCACCTCGACACCACAAAGACAAAGTGGCCGGCACTCTATCAGGCAGCAAAGCACCAAAACAGATCAAAATGTCGCCTTGATGAAACTTTTTTAGTGCATTAACCCGAAAGCCGTCAAAAGACTCCACTCCAAAGCCATCGAGAAACGCCATATCACGCACCAAAATCATACCTACTGCGCACAGTTTTCGATCACAACTATCATCCCGCGATCTGCCAGCGGCGCGATTTCAGCTCCCTGCAGCAGCGCCTCCATGCACTGTCGCGTGTCGGCCATCAGGCTGGCGAGGCTGTCGCGATCGTAGCGACTGGCATCGATCGCAGAGCCGATGACCAACTGCACCGGCTGATCGAGATTCAGACGCCAGGTGCGCGCCGGCAGCACGTGCTGAATGCCGCGGATCGCCACCGGCACGATCACCGCTTCGGTGTCCAGCGCCAGGTGGAAGCAGCCCTTCTTGAACGGCTGCAGGCGGCCATCTGCCGAACGTGTGCCCTCCGGCGCGGCCCACAACACGATACCGCTCTCCATCATCTGGCGAGCGCGCTGCAGATCACGCCGGGCCTGTTGCGCATTGTGCCGATCCACCGAGGGAAACTCGGCCGCGCGCATGGCACGGCCAAGAAATGGAATACGGTACAACTCACTCTTGGCCAGCATGCGAATCGACCCAGGCATGGCGACGAAACTGGCTGGAATGTCGTAGTGACTGGAGTGCGTGCAGAGAATCAGGTAACGCCGGCCATCACTGAAATCCGGGCATTGGCCGTGCACCGTCATACGCATGCTCACCAGCCGCAGCAATGCCGCAGACCATGCACGGGTATAACCATCGACATGCTCGCGGCGCAGTCGGCCGATGGCGGCACGCCCAATCACCAACAGGCAGAAATACAGGGTCACGCCCAGTGTTCCCAGAACCACGCCGGCGCGGCGGACCATATTGGCGCTACGGGCGATGGGTTGCAGGCTCAGCATGAAACGGCTCCTTACTAATCTGGAGATCGATCGGGGGGCAGCGGATGGGCTAGGCGCTATGATGCCGGCAAACCTTGCTACGACACAGGAGGCAGCATGCCACTCGCTCAACTGATCAGCACGGAACATCTCCAGCGACGTCTGGGCCAGGACAACCTGGTGGTACTGGATTGCCGCTTCGCCCTCGAAGACCCGGCCTATGGCCGTCGCAGCTACCTTGACGGGCATATTCCCGGCGCCCACTTCCTCGATCTCGAACAGGACCTGTCCGCCCCGGTGATCAAGGGCGTAACCGGGCGCCATCCGCTGCCGGACCCCAGCGCACTGGTCGAACGCCTGCGCAGCTGCGGCCTGCGGGCAGACAGCCAGGTGGTGCTGTACGACGATGGCCCCGGCGCCTTCGCCGCGCGGGCATGGTGGCTTCTGCTCTGGCTCGGCAAGCGCGATGGCCTGTACCTGCTCGACGGTGGTCTGAAGGCCTGGCGCGAGGCCGGCCACGAACTGACGATTGCCCCACCGGAGAACGCCCCCGGTGATTTTTCCGCGCAACCCGACAGCAACCTGCTGCTGAGTGCCGAGCAACTGGCCCTGCGCCTGGGCAATCCGGACCTGACCCTGCTCGATGCTCGCGCACTGCCGCGCTTTCGCGGTGAAGTCGAGCCACTCGACCCGGTCGCCGGACACATTCCCGGAGCGCAATGCGCAGCCTTCACCGACAACCTCGGGGCCGATGGCAAATTTCTTTCGGCGCAAACGCTGCGCGAGCGCTTCGACAAACTGCGCGGTGACCGCCCGCTGGAAAACCTGGTTGCCTACTGCGGTTCCGGGGTCACGGCCTGCCACAACCTGTTCGCCATGAGCCTTGCCGGTTATCCGCTGGCGCAGCTGTATGCAGGCTCCTGGAGCGAATGGATCACCGATCCGTCACGCCCGATAGCCACCGGTGACTGACGCAGGGTTTTAAGCACTAATCGAAATATGCCCAATAACTCAAATCTGGAATCAATTTAAAAACAGCCCTTTACAGCTGAAATATCGCACTAGACTTGAAAATGAGCGGCTAACCCCGCTCCCGGTGGGGCCTTTATCGAAGAACCCAGACCGTTGAAAAACGTTAGCGAGGCAGGCAAGACAAGGCAAAAACAGCCGAGAAACGGTCGGAATCGCGCTCGATTTTACAAGCGTAAATGAGCATTTCGAGGCTGTTTTTAACGCAGGATTGCCAACGCACGACTGCATGGATGCAGGAGGTAGAGCGACGCAGGAAGCCAAAGCCGAGGTAGTTTTTCATCGGTCTGCAACAGCTGCCACGCGCCCGGCCTCCACCGGCACCCTCCGCGAGGATGTCATGGGAATAGCCGCCTGCGATCTCAGCCAGCATGTGATCCGCCCTACCCTTCTCTATCTGCAGCGTCATAGCGCCACGGCCGAAGCCTTGCTATTGGGGGCTGCGGCCTGTCAGTCGGCACTCGGCAGCGCACTGGACACCCCGCAAGGCCATGGCCTGTATCGCATCAGCGAGCAGCGCCACCAGACCCTATGGGATCGGCATCTGGCCTTCGACCCGGAACTCGCCAGCCGTGTCCGCGGCCTCGCCAGCCAGCACGCCTTCCTCGAAGCACCGCACCTGGAACTCACGGTCAACCTGCGTTACGCCACAGCCATCGCCTGGCTGCTGGTGGAGGCCGAACACCTGGAACTGCCAGACGCCGATGACCTGCTGGCGATGGGCCGGATCTGGTGCAGGGTTTTTCAGCCACAAGGCCGTCAAGGTGACTTTCTCGAAGCCTGGCGGCGCTGTGTCGAGCCGGTAAGCCGGGTGGCCTGACCTAATGGTCAGAAAAATCCTGAGTGAAGATCTGCACAAATCAACACCAATTGTCCGACAATACGCTCTATTTCGGGAACTTCAGCGTCTTGGCATGGGTCAGGAAAAACTGTAGCGTGCGCCCCTCGCCTCACCACAGGAGCTTCCCCGTGAGCAAACGTCTTCTCAAGACCGGTCTGGCCGTCGCCATCACCGCCACCTCCAGCCATGGCTTCGCCAGCGGCTTCGCCCTCAACGAACAGAGCATTTCCGGCATGGGCACCTCCTTCGCCGGCCGCTCGTCATCCGCCGACGACGCCAGCACCGTGTTCGGAAACCCCGCCGGCATGGCACGCCTCAAGCGCGACGAGATCTATTTCGGCGCCGCGGCGATCCATGCCAAGAGCGATATCAGCCACGCCAGCGCCAACGCAGGCCCTGTGCCGCTGTCCGGCAGCAATGACGGCGATATGGTGCCGACCACCGGCGTGCCGATGGGCTACTACGTCAAGCCACTGGACGACAAGGTCGCCTTCGGTCTGGGTATCTACGTCCCCTTCGGCCTGATGACCGATTACGAGCGCAACTTTCAGGGGCGCTATCACGCCGACAAGAGCTATGTGCGGGTAATCACTGTGCAGCCGACCTTGAGCTATCGCTTCAACGACAAGCTGTCGGTCGGCTTCGGTCCTACCTTCAACCACATCGAAGGTGAACTGACCTCCTCGGTGCTCAACCCCACGAGCCTCGGCAGCAACGACGGCAAGGTGAAGGTCAAGGGTGACGACACAGCCGTTGGCTTCAACGTCGGTGTGCTCTATGAATTCACCCCCGGCACCCGCGCCGGCCTGACCTACCATTCACGGGTGAAGTACGAGCTGGAAGGCGATACCCGCGTTTCCGGCAGCGGCGTTCTGGCTGGCGTAGCCGGTAAGTACGACGCCAATCTCGACCTGACCACCCCCGAGTCGGTGGATATGTCGATCACCCACGACTTGACCGATGCCTTGACGCTGTACGTCGGCAGCACCTGGACGCGCTGGAGCCGCTTCAAGGAAATCCGCGTGGAGAACGACTCCACCACGTTGCCGGCCAACCTCTCCACCATCGTCGAAGAGCAAAACTGGCACGATACCTGGGCTCATGCAGTCGGCCTGTCGTACAAGGTCAGCCCACAATGGACACTGCGCACCGGGGTCGCCGTCGATCAGTCGCCGACCAATAACGTCGACCGCTCGCCGCGCGTGCCCTCCGGCGACCGCACCATCTTCAGCGTCGGCGCCGGCTGGAGCCCCAACCAGGACATGACCATCGACGTGGCCTACTCCTACCTGCAGGAAGAGTCGGTGGACGTGAACCACGTCAGCGATACCCGCGGCACCTACCGCGCACGTTACAGGAACAGCGCGCACGGTCTGGGCGCGTCGCTCAGTTACCGCTTCTGATCGGAACACGGCCAGGGACGGCCGCCCCCTACCGCAGCTCAGCGCTCAAGGCTTTGAAGCGATGGCCTTCTCGACGGCTGCGATCAACTCGGGATCGTCCGGTTTGGTCAGGCTGGAGAAGCTGGCCACCACCTTGCCCTGACGATCGACCACGTACTTGAAGAAGTTCCAGCGCGGCGCCCTGCTCTGCTCGGCCAGGCCCTTGAAGAGGGGGATGGCATCGGCCCCGGAAACCGGCTGCGGCTCGGTCATGGCGAAGGTCACGCCATAGTTGACGTAGCAGACGGTGGCGGTTTCCTCGCTGCTGTCGGCCTCCTGACGGAAATCGTCGGACGGCACACCCAGTACTTCCAGGCCCTGATCCTTGTAACGCTGATAAAGCGCTTCGAGCCCTTTGAATTGTGGGGTAAAGCCGCAGAAGCTGGCGGTATTGACCACCACCAGCGGCTTGCCGGCGAACTGGCAGAGTTCGACGCTCTCACCCTTGGCGCGCAGCTTGGGCAATTCCCCCTGCAGCAGTGCCGGACACTCGGCGGCCAGTACCGGCAAAGCAAGGCAGGAGAGCAGCAAGGAGCAGGCAAGACGATGAAGCGGCATGGCGATGACCTCGAGCGATAACGCGGTCTTGCCAAGCTACTCGCAGCCCCGCCCCCAGGCAACTAGCAGATGCCAACACCCAGCTGCAGCAGGGCCAGTCCACCCTGGCGCCAGCCCCACCAGGCCAGCGCCAGCAGCAGGCCAAGGCCCACTGCCACGGCGCTGAACGTCAGCAACTTGCGGCTCACGCCGGTGCCCCCTGCAGGCGTGCCACCGGCACCTCGCGCACCGGCCAGTTGAGCGCGGCAGCCATCAGGCTAAGGCCGATGGAAATCTGCCAGACCAGGTCGTAACTGCCGGTAGTGTCGTAGAGATAGCCGCCCAGCCAGCCACCGAGGAAAGAACCGAGCTGGTGGAACAGAAAGACGATGCCGCCGAGCATCGACAGGTTGCGCACGCCGAACAGGGTCGCCACGGTGCCGTTGGTCAACGGCACGGTCGACAGCCACAGCAGGCCCATGGCGATACCAAACAGATAGGCGCTCCACTGCGTCAGCGGTGCTGCGATGAACAGCGTGATCACCACCCCGCGCAGCAGGTACAGGGCGCTGAGCAGACGCGGCTTGGCCATGCGCCCGCCGAGCCAACCGGCGATGTAGGTACCGAAGATATTGAACAGGCCGACCAGCGCCAGCACCGTGGTGCCGGTCAGCGCCGGCAGATGGTGATCGACCAGGTAGGCCGGCAGGTGCACGGCAACGAACACCACCTGGAAGCCGCAGACGAAGAAGCCCAGCGCCAGCAGCCAGAAGCCCGAATGCCCGGCCGCCTCGCGCAGCGCCTCGACCAGCGTTTGCTGCGGCCCGGTACTTGCCGGTGGCGGCGTCTCGTTGATCATTGCGGCCAGTGGCAGGATCAGAGCGACCAGCAGCCCCAGCGCCAACAAGGCTGCCGACCAGCCCAGCCAGCCGATCAGGCCGAGCGTACCCGGCAGCATGGCGAACTGGCCGAAGGACCCTGCCGCTGCGGCGATGCCCATGGCCATGCTGCGCTTCTCCACCGGCACGGCGCGGCCGACCACGCCGAGAATCACCGAGAACGAGGTACCGGACAGACCGATACCGATCAGCAGGCCGGCGCTCAGCGACAACGACAGTGGCGAGTCCGCCATTCCCATGCACAGCAGCCCCAGTACATAGAGCACACCGCCGATGACGATGGCCTTGCGTGCGCCGAAGCGGTCGGCCAGCGCACCGGTGACCGGCTGCGCCAGGCCCCAGATCAGGTTCTGCAGGGCGATGGCGAAGGCGAACACCTCGCGCCCCCAGCCGAACTCCGCGCTCATAGGCGGCAGGAACAGGCCGAAACCATGGCGAGTGCCAAGCGACAGCGCGAGGATCAGCGAGGCGCCGAGCAGCAGCCAGGTGGTTGAACGCCATGCAGTTGTCATCGTGATCTCCAGCAGACGGCCGCACGCAGCCGCTCAGGCAGTAAAAGGGCCATCAGGCCAGTTGGTCGAGCAGAGCCATCAGCTCGGCGCGGCGTTTCTCGCCGAGTCGAGCATTCAGCTCACGCTGCACCTGTTCCCACAGCGGCAGCGCCTGTTCGATACGTTGCAGGCCGGCCTCTGTGAGCCGTACCTCGCGAGCACGCAAATCGCGCCCTTCTCCCAGTTGCAGCAGCTCCTGCTCCTGTAGCACCCGCAGATTGCGGCCCAGGGTACTGCGATCCAGCCCCATGGCCTCGGCCAGCACTGAGATGCTTGGCTGTCCGAGCCGCTGTACGTGGCGCAACAGGGAAAACTGCGCGGCACCGAGCCCGACAGCAGCCAGGGCGTCGTCGTACAGGCGGGTCACGCCACGGCTGGCGCGACGCAGTTGGGTGCAAAGGCAGGAAGTCGGCAACATGGATACAGGTATATACCCGCATCAGCGATTGGCACTCATACAGTTACGTGGCGCGTCGCCATAACAGTTGGTTCAGAGGCTCAATGCCAGCGCCAACAGTGCGGCACACTCGGCCAGCTCGACCAGCGCACCGGCGGTGTCGCCCGTGGTGCCGCCCAGGCGCAGCAACAGGGCGCGACGCAGCCAGACGAACAGCGCCAGGGCCATGGCCACGGCAATCAATGCACCCCAGCCCAGCAGCAGCATGGCCGCCACATGCCCACCTAGCACCCAGTGCAACTGCCTGCGCGGCAGATGATCGACCAGCGCCTGGCCCAGACCACCGGCGCGCACATAGGGCGTGGTTGCCAGCAGCAGCGGCAGCAGGCTGCGCCCCAACCAGGGCAGCAGCAGCAGATAGATGCCCTGCCCGGCCTGCAACAGGGTCAGCAGCGCGGCGAACTTGAGCAACAGAAGCAGGACCAGCACCACCACGGCGATAGGGCCGCTGCGCGGGTCTTTCATTATCGTCAGGGTGCGCTCGCGGTCGCCGAAGCCGCCAACCCAGGCGTCGGCCGTATCGGCCAGGCCGTCCAGATGCAGCCCGCCGCTCAGCCCCACCCACAGCGCCAGAATGATCGCAGCCTGCAACAGGGCCGAGGTCTGCCCCAACAACAGATGCGCGCCCCAAAGCAGTAGGCCGAGCAGCAACCCCACCGCCGGATACCAGAGCAGCGAGCGCCCCATCTGCTCGGGCGTCGGCATGCCCGGCAGGCTGACCGGCAGACGGGTGAGAAACTGCAGGGCGATCCGTGGCGCGATCATGCCAGCTCCGTCAGTTGGCCGTCGGCATCCAGGCGCAGGCGGAAGCGTTGGGCATAGCCGACGTTGACCTGCAGCAGGTCCTGGCGCGGCAAGCCGCGGGCACGTGCCAGCAGCAGACGCATCACCCCACCATGGGTCACCAGCAGCAGACGCTGACCGGCATACGCCTGCACCAGGCGCTGCAGCGCGGCCAACACGCGGGCCTCGAACTGCAGCAGCGGCTCGCCGTTAGGTGGTGTGAAGGCGTAAGGGTCAGCCCAGAACTGGCCCAGCGCCTTAGCATCGCTGTCCATCAGCTGTGCAGCAGTGCGCCCTTCCCAATCACCGAAATGCAGCTCTTGCAGATCCGCCTCGTAGTGCAGCGGCAAGGCATTGGCCAGCGCGACTTCCTCGGCAAAACGCGCGCAACGCTGCAGTGGCGAGCTGATCAGGCGATCCCAGGGGCCGGCGTCCTGCACCGCTGCACGCAGTTGCGCCCAGCCCTGTTCGGTCAGCGCATCATCCAGGCTGCCACGCAGCCCACCGCCCAGCTCGGTTTCACCGTGACGCAGCAATTCCAGATGCAGCATCAGCTCGGCCTTTCGGCGACGGCCGCTTCGGCGAAGGTCGCCATCTGTCCGTGCAATGCGCAAGCCAGGCGTAACACCGGCACCGCCAGTGCCGCCCCGCTGCCCTCGCCCAGGCGCAAACCGAGCTCCAGCAGAGGTTCGGCGCCCAATGCCTGCAGCACGCGCACATGCCCCGGCTCGGCGCCATGATGGGCGAACAGCAGCCAGTGGCGGCAGGCGGGATTGAGGCGCACGGCGAGCAAGGCCGCGACGCTGCAGATAAAACCATCGACTAAAACGGCTATGCCCTGCTGCGCGGCGGCCAGGTATGCCCCAGTGAGTGCAGCGATTTCGAAGCCACCGAGATGGATCAGCGCCTGTAACGGGCCGTGGATCTGTGCACGATGCAGGACCAACGCCGCATCGATGACCCGCGCCTTGTGCGCCACGCCTGCGCCATCCAGGCCAGTGCCGGGGCCGGCCAACTCGCTCGCCGGGCAACCCAGCAGCCAGCAGGCCAGCGCCGCTGCAGCCGTGGTGTTGCCAATGCCCATCTCGCCGCCCACGAACAGGTCGCACCCGACGGCACGGGCGCGCTGAATGCTGTCGCGCCCCGCCTCCAGGCAGATCATCGCCTGAGCCAGGGTCATCGCAGGGCCTCGGGCGAAGTTCTGCGTACCAGCCCCCACTTGCAGGTGACGCACGCCAGGCAATGGCGGCAGCGGCTCGGCAGTGCCCAGGTCGATCACCTCCAGCGCCGCGTCCAGCTGACGCGCCAATACGCTGATGGCCGCACCACCACTGACGAAGTTGGCCAGCATCTGCCCGGTCACTGCCTGCGGGTAGGCGGAAATACCCTCGGCCACCACGCCATGATCACCGGCAAAAATGGCAATCCACACATGCTCAAGCGTCGGTCGCTCACGCCCCTGCAGCGCTGCCAGATGAATGGCCAGCGCTTCCAGTCGCCCCAGCGCACCCGCTGGCTTGGTCAGTTGCTGCTGACGCGCTTCGGCCTTGATGCGAGCCACATGATCGAGCGGCTGGCACGGCCCCTGCCACCACTGCAGACTCATAACGCCTCCCCCTTGAGTACCATGGGCAGGCCGGCGACGGTGAACAGCACACGCTGGCTGCGCTCGGCCAGCGCCTGGTGCAACCAGCCAGCCTCATCGACATAACGACGGGTGAGTTCGCCCAGTGGCACCACGCCAAGTCCGGTTTCGTTGCTGACCAGCAGAATGCGCCCTGGCAATCGCTTCACACAAGCAAGCAGCGCCTCGCGCTCGGCATTCAGGCGCTGCGCGTCCTCCAGCATCAGCAGGTTGGTCAGCCACAGGGTCAGGCAGTCCACCAGCAGGCAACGCCCGGGGGCGGCCTGCTCTTGCAGCACATGGGCCAGCGCCAGCGGCTCTTCGACCAATGCCCAGTGCGCCGGACGCCGCGCCCGGTGCTGGGCAACCCGCTCGTTCATCTCGCCGTCGAGCGGCTGGCTGGTGGCGATGTAAACCACCTCCAGCCCGGACTCATCAGCCAGTTTTTCGGCCAGGCGGCTCTTGCCGGAACGGGCACCGCCGAGGATCAGTTCAAGCATGGTTCAATCCGCATTCATTTCTACCGGTAGGAGCGAGCTTTGTTGGCGAAGCAACTTCGCGAGCAGAGCTCGCTTCTACAGGCCGCAAAGCACTTTGAGTTTTTCGCTATCCAGGTGCAGCTCCACCTGATCCGCCAGGCGCTCGATATCGCGCTCGCGCAGGGCCTGATAGTCCACCTGTTCCACCTCATCCAAGCCCGCCCAGCGCAGCAGTGCGGCGAACGCCGAGGGCTGCTCGAACAGGCCATGCAGGTAGGTGCCGAGCACCTGACCATCGACGCTGAGTCCGCCGTCGCTGCGGCCGTCGTCAAGCTGCACGGCGCCATTGAGGCCCGGCCCGCGACTGACGCCAGCGTGAATCTCGTAACCGCTGACCTGCGCCTGCTCCAGGCACAGCTGGCCACGCACGTTGCGCAGCTGTTTCTCCGGTTCCAGCAGTGTCTCGAAATCCAGCAGGCCGAGACCCTGGCTGCTGCCGGCAGCGCCTTCCAGGCCATGCGGGTCGTGAATCTGCCGGCCGAGCATCTGCAGGCCGCCGCAGATGCCCAGCAGCTTGCCGCCATAGCGCAGGTGGCGAGAGATGGCCCTGTCCCAGCCCTGCTCGCGTAGCCGGGCAAGGTCGGCACGCACGCTCTTGGAGCCGGGCAGGATGATCAGGTCGGCCGGCGGGATGGCCTGGCCCGGCCCGACGAAGGTCAAATGCACCTGCGGGTGCAGTCTTAGCGGGTCGAAATCGGTATGGTTGCTGATGCGCGGCAACACCGGCACCACCACGCGCAGCGCCTGCTCGCTCTTGGCCTGCTGGCGGGTATCGACGGCGTCCTCGGCTTCCAGGTGAAAGTCCGTCAGGTACGGCAGCACGCCGAGCACCGGCTTACCGGTGCGCTGCTCCAGCCAGTCCAGTCCCGGCTTGAGCAGGGCGATGTCACCGCGAAAACGATTGATCACGAAGCCCCTGATCCGCGCCTGTTCGCTGGGGCTGAGCAGCTCCAGGGTGCCGACCAGATGGGCGAACACGCCGCCCTTGTCGATATCGGCAATGAGGATCACCGGACAGTCCACCGCCTCGGCGAAGCCCATATTGGCGATGTCACCGGCGCGCAGGTTGATTTCGGCCGGCGAACCGGCTCCCTCGACCAGCACCAGTTGGTGACGCTCGACCAGCCGCGCATGGGACTCCAGCACTGCCGCCATCGCCACCGGCTTGTAGCCGTGGTAGGTCAGCGCCTGCATGTTGCCGATGGCCCGGCCGTGGATGATCACCTGAGCGCCCATGTCGCTGTTGGGCTTGAGCAGCACCGGGTTCATGTCGGTGTGCGGCGCCAGGCCGGCGGCCTGCGCCTGCACCGCCTGGGCCCGACCGATCTCGCCGCCATCGGCGGTCACCGCCGAATTGAGCGCCATGTTCTGCGGCTTGAAGGGCGCCACGGACACGCCCTGGCGCCGCGCCCAACGGCACAGTGCTGTGACCAGGGTGCTCTTGCCGGCATCGGAGGTGGTGCCCTGCACCATCAGGGTGGCCATCAGGACGTTTCCTCGAGACTCGCCAATATCGGCGCGCACTCCAGCAGCCCCTGCTCCAGCCGCAACCAGCCCGCCTCGTCCGCCGGCAGGCCAAAGCGCAGGCTGTCCAACTCGGCGAACAGCCGCACCAGAATGCCGCGCCGCGCCAGCAGCTCGGCGCAGGGCACGGCGCGACGGCTGCAGCAGAACTGGAACAGCGCCGAACCGCCTGTAGCCGGCAGGCCACAGTCACGCAGCAACGCCGCCAGGCGCTCACCATCGGCCAGCAGGCGCTCACGCTGGCGGCGCTGCCCCTCGCCATCGACCAGCAGGCTGCGCGCCACGCTGCGCGCCGGGCCACTGACGGCCCAGGGCCCGAGCAGCGTTTCCAGCTCATCCAGCAGCGTCTGGGCGGCCAGGACGAAGCCCAGACGCAAACCGGCCAGACCGAAGAACTTGCCGAACGAGCGCAGCACGATCAGCCCCGGCATGTCGCTGTAGGCCGCCAGGCTATGCTGCGGCGTGCAATCGATGAAGGCTTCGTCGACCAACAGCCAGCCGCCGCGCTCGGCCAGCTCGTCGTGCCAGTCGAGCAGGCGCGCCGGCTCGATCAGGCGCCCGGTCGGGTTGTTGGGATTTACCACCAGCAGCACGTCGAGCTGCGGCAGCGCGCGATGCACCGAACCTTCGCTGAGTTTGGTGATGCGATGGCCTTCGCGGCGCCAGGCCGCGGCGTGCTCGGCATAGGTCGGCGCGAGGATGCCCACGTCGCTGTGCGCGCGCAGGCGTGGCAGAGCCTGGATCGCCGCCTGCGAGCCGGCTACCGGCAACAGGCTGGCGGCGCCGTAATAATCGCGCGCGGCCGCCTCCAGGCCATCATTGGTCTCGGGCAACCGCGCCCAGGCCTGAGCGGGAACCGGCGGCAGATCCCAGCCATAGGGGGCTACACCGGTGGACAGGTCCAGCCAGTCCTCCAGGGGGATGCCATAGCGCTGCGCCGCCGCGCGCAGTCGACCTCCGTGTTCAAGCACCCAGCACCTCCCAGACGATCAGGCATAACAGCCACAAGCCAACCCCGGCGATAACCCTGTTCATCGCCCGTTCGATATCCCGCGCCCGCGGCGGTGGGCCTTCGCCCAGTTGTGGGCGTTCATGCACCTCG
>JAEYXX010000061.1 GCA_023431055.1 Pseudomonadota bacterium | reverse complement strand
GCGGCGCTCTTCGTGCTGTCCGACAGCCTGATCGGCATCGACCGCTTCGTCGCCAGCTTCGACGCCGCGCCTTACGCCATCATCCTCACCTACTGGCTCGGCCAGTGGGGCATCACCGCTTCGGCCTTCCAGCGCAGCAACAGCGCCTGACTGTTGCGCCACACTTGGCTAAAATGCCGGCCTTTCCCGCTACCCGTTGCGATTGCCGTGAGCCAAGAACCTGATCGTCTGTTCGCCCAACCTCTGCTCGAGGTGCCCGATTTCGTCTTCAACGAGGACGTGGTGCGGGTCTTCCCCGACATGATCAAGCGCTCGGTGCCCGGCTACCCGACCATCGTCGAGAACATCGGCGTACTCGCCGGCCAGTTTGCCCAGCCACAGACGACGCTGTATGACCTCGGCGCCTCGCTCGGTGCAGTGACCCAGGCGCTGCGTCGTCATGTGCGCGTCGATGGCTGCAAGGTCATCGCCGTGGACAACTCCCCGGCCATGGTCGCGCGCTGCAGCGAGTACCTGCACGCCCAGGACGCCATGTTCCAGGAGCTGCTACCGGTGGAGGTGATCGAGGCCGACATTCTCACCCTCGACCTGCAGCCCACCTCATTGGTCACGCTGAACTTCACTTTGCAGTTCATCCCGCCGGAGCGCCGCCTGGAGCTGCTAACGCGCATTCGCCAGGCACTGTTGCCCGGTGGCGCGCTGATTCTCTCGGAAAAGCTGCGCTTCGAGGACGCTGCCGAGCACGAGCTGCTCACCGAGCTGCATGTCGCCTTCAAGCGCGCCAACGGCTACAGCGAACTGGAAATCGCGCAGAAGCGCAGCGCCATCGAGAAGGTGATGCTGCCAGACAGCCTCGAGCAGCATCGCGAACGCCTGCTGGCTGCCGGCTTCAGCAAGGTGCTGCCCTGGTTCCAGTGCCTGAACTTCGCCTCGCTGGTGGCCCTGCCATGATGCGCGACCTGGATCTCGACGCCCTGCAGGCACAACTGGCCGGCACTCCGCTGCAGGACTGGGCTTGTGAGCTGCCCGGCCAGCTCGATGCCAAGCTGGCCATCGGTCACGGCGACCTCGCCCGCTGGTACGGCGCCGTCCAGGCCCTGCCGGATCTGCCGGTGAGCGAGGTGGAACTGGCTCAGCGCTTCGCCTTCGGCGGCGCTTGTGACGAGGCCATGCGCGCGCAGTTGAAAACGGCCCTGCAGGGGCTTATCCCCTGGCGCAAGGGCCCGTTCGAACTGTTCGGCGTGCACATCGACACCGAATGGCGCTCGGACTGGAAATGGCAGCGCGTCGCCCCGCATCTGGATCTGGTCGGCAAGCGCATCCTCGACGTCGGCTGCGGCAACGGCTACTACATGTGGCGCATGCTTGGTGCGGGTGCCGACAGCGTGGTCGGCATCGACCCCAACTGGCTGTTCCTCTGCCAGTTCCTGGCGATGAAGCGCTACCTGCCGGAGCAACCGGTATGGCACCTGCCGCTGGCCTTCGAGGAACTGCCGGCCAGGTTGCAGGGCTTCGACACGGTGTTCTCCATGGGCGTGCTGTATCACCGTCGCTCGCCCATCGATCATCTGCTGGATCTCAAGGACGCCTTGGTCAAGGGCGGCGAGCTGGTACTGGAAACCCTGGTGGTCGAAGGCGATGCCGAACAGGTGCTGGTGCCTGAAGATCGCTACGCGCAGATGCGCAACGTCTGGTTCCTGCCGTCGGTGCCGGCGCTGGAACGCTGGCTACGCCGCGCCGGTTTCGAGGACGTACGCTGCGTCGACGTCAGTACCACCTCGGTGGAAGAACAACGCGCCACCGAGTGGATGCGCTTCCAGTCGCTGCCGGAATTTCTCGACCCGGCCGACCACAGCCGCACCGTTGAAGGCCTGCCGGCACCGACCCGCGCCGTGCTGATCGCACGCAAGCCTTAGGGCAGACAGGTACGCCGGCCGCTCGTAGCGAAGCGCACAGTCAGCCAGCCCATACCGGACCCAGCACCACATCCACGCCCAATACGCCCCCACCAACGGCGTACTGCTTCGCGAGTACGCCCTACGGCCTGCCATGCGCTCCCTTAATACCAGCCCTAGGCCTGAGTTCGTAGGGTGGACTCAGGAGCGCTGGCGAACAGTCCGCCACCATCACCCGACACTCCAGCAGCGTACCGCCTCGCAAAGGGGTCGCCGCTCGGTACGTCCTACACGCTCGACCTCAACAGTCACCGCGTAACCAACGCGCACGCCGCTGGGCGATCAAACGCAGCGGCTCACCAGCGCCCTGCTCCACCACACCACGGGCGCTACCCAGACGAATAGCCCCCTCGGTGTCCTGCGCCAATAGACGACGCATGCGCCGACGCCAGAACCAGGCACCAATCCAGTCGACGATTGCGTTCTGCAGATCCAGCGGCCACATGGCCGGCATGTAGAACTCGGGCATGGGCGGGCGGGGTTTGTCGCAACGATTCGAACCTTTCATCACCTTTCCTCCTGTCGCTACCGACTAATGCCGGGCTTGCGATCAGGATGAAACGCCCCTATCGTTCAAACAAACGACAAATATCAAATTCAATATTAAGTAATTTTTAACGATCATGAACGCCACCGCTCCGACCGCCCTGCCGCTTCTGGAAAGCGATGTGTTGCGCACCTTCGTCGCCATCGCCGACAGCGGCAGCTTTACCCGCACCGCCGCCCAGGTGTTTCGCAGCACGGCGGCCGTGAGCCTGCAAATCAAGCGCCTGGAGGAAACCCTCGGTCAGCGCCTGTTCATCCGCGAAGCCAGGCGCGTGCAACTCACCACCGAGGGCGAGGTACTGCTGGGCTATGCCAGGCGCCTGCTCAAACTCAATGAGGAGGCCGTGGCCCGTTTTCTTACCCCGACGCTGACCGGTCGCGTACGCTTTGGCACGCCGAACGATATCGGTGACCGTGTGCTACCTGGCGTACTCATGCTGTTCGCCCGCAGCCACCCGGGTGTGGAAGTCGAGGTCAACGTGGGACGCAGCGTGGATCTGGTGGCCAAGCTGGATGCCGGGGAGCTGGATCTGACCCTGATCAATGCCGGCAACGACGGCCTGGATGACACCCGCGGCGAAGTGATCTATTCCGAAGAACTGGTCTGGGCCGGGCGTGATGGTGGCCTGGCCATACAACGCTCACCGCTACCGCTGGCACTGGCCAACCCCGGCTGCGCCTGGCGCCGCACCGCGCTCGATGCGCTGGATCGTCAGGGTGTGGCCTATCGCATTGCCTACTCCTGCGAGCAGTGCGCCGGCCAGGAAGCGGCAATGACCGCCGACCTGGCCATCGCGCCCTTCCCGCGTAGCCTGGTCAAGCCGCCACTGCGCCGACTCGGCGCGGAACAGGGGCTGCCGCCGCTGGGCGAATACCATATCAAGCTGATACGCGGCCATCAGCGTAACGATGCCATCGAGGCGCTCGCCAGGCAGATGATTCAGGCGTTCGCGCAGTGTTGATGCAGGAGCAGTGGGAGGCGCTTTAGCGGCGATGCATCACAGGAAATGTCGCGGCTGAAGCCCCTCCCACACGGTCTGTTAGCCGCGATCAGCGGCGGCCACGATCAACGCCTTCATTTCGGCAACCGCCTGCTTGAAGCCGACGAACAGCGCATGGGCGACGATGGCGTGGCCGATGTTGAGCTCGTTGATGCCCATGATCGCAGCCACGGCCTCGACATTGTGGTAATGCAGACCGTGACCAGCGTTGACGATCAGCCCATGGTTGAGACCGCAGATGACGCCATCGCGAATGCGCGCCAGTTCCTGCGCGGCCTCTTCCGCCGTATGGGCATCGGCGTAACGGCCGGTGTGCAGCTCGATGGCCGGTGCGCCGACGCGCATGGCAGCCTCGATCTGCCGCTCTTCGGCGTCGATGAACAGCGACACCTCGCAACCGGCCAGGGTCAGTCGCTCCACTGCCGCGGCAATGCGTGCTTCCTGGCCTGCTACGTCAAGGCCACCTTCGGTGGTCAGTTCCTGGCGGGTTTCCGGCACCAGGCAGACATGGGCCGGGCGAATCTGCTCGGCGAAACCGAGCATGAAATCGGTAACGCCCATCTCGAAGTTCATCCGCGTCTGCAGCACATCGGCCAACACACGCACGTCGCGATCCTGGATGTGCCGGCGATCTTCGCGCAGGTGCACGGTGATGCCGTCGGCGCCGGCTTCTTCGGCGTCCAGCGCGGCCTTGACCGGGTCCGGGTAGCGCGTGCCACGAGCCTGGCGCAGGGTGGCGACGTGGTCGATGTTCACGCCGAGCAGAATACGATTGGCCTCAGTCACGCTTGGACTCCTTGAGCGTCATGAAAAGTTCGCGGCTGACCAGTGGCCTGCCGCCGAGATGGGGCGCCAGCGCCTGGCGCATCAGGCGCTTGGCGGCAGCGAGCGCGCCCGGTGTCTGCCAGTCGGCTTCGGCCATGGCCAGCAGCTCGCGCCCCAGGAACACGCCAGGCTGCAGTTGTACCACCGGCACCAGGCCGATGTCCTGCTGCCAGCGGTACAGCGCCGCAGGGTCGATAGGCTGGTCATGCTGGTCGCGGTCCAGGGCGAAACCATAGCCCAGCTCGTCCAGCAGGCGCCATTCGAACGCGCGCAGCAGCGGCTCCAACGGCCGACCGGCAGCCAGCGCCTGCAGCGTCAGGCCGTAGTGTTCGAGCATCGCAGGGTGCGGATCTTCGGCCGGCAACAGGCGAATCAGCAGTTCGTTGAGATAGAGCCCTGAGAACAGCGCCTCGCCACTCAGCAGCAGCGGAATGCCTGCGCTTTCCAGGCGGCCGACGGACTTCAACTCGCTGCGCCCGCGCAGTTCCAGCTCCAGCGGGGCGAATGGCCGGGCAATGCTGCCGACCTTGCCGCGCGCGGCGCGTAGCACGGCACGCACGCGCCCCTGCGCGGTGAAGAAATCCACCAGGGCGCTGCTTTCCTTGTACGGGCGGATATGCAGAACGTAGGCAGCACGCATAGGCTTCAGGCTTCAGGCTTCAGGCTTCAGGCTATTTTCCTGCAGCCTGTAGCCTGCGGCCTGCAGCCGCTAATCCAGGTAACCCAGCGAACGCAGGGCGCGTTCGTCGTCGGACCAGCCACCTTTGACCTTGACCCAGAGGTTGAGCATCACCTTGGAGTCGAACATGGTTTCCATGTCCTTGCGCGCGTCGGCGCCGATACGTTTGATGCGCTCGCCCTTGTCACCGATGATGATCTTCTTCTGTCCGTCACGCTCCACCAGAATCAGACCGTGGATATGCAGAATGCGGCCCTCCTGCTTGAACTCCTCGATCTCCACGGTGATCTGGTACGGCAACTCGGCACCGAGCTGACGCATGATCTTCTCGCGGATCAGCTCGGCTGCCAGGAAGCGGCTGGAGCGGTCGGTGATCTGGTCTTCCGGGTAGAAATGTTCGGACTCCGGCAGGCGCTCACCCACCAGCTTTTCCAGGGTGTCGAGGTTCTGCCCCTGCAGTGCGGAGATCGGCACGATCTCGGCCTGCGGCAGTTGCTCGGCCAGCCAGTTCAGATGCGGCAACAGCTCGCTCTTGTCTTCCAGGCGATCGGCCTTGTTCACCGCCAGCAGGATCGGACATTTGACGTGCTGCACCTTCTCCAGCACCAGCTGATCCTCGTCGGTCCAGCGCGTGCGGTCGACCACGAACACCACTACGTCGACATCCTTCAGCGCGGTGGACGCACTGCGGTTCATGTAGCGGTTGAGCGCCTTGTCGTTGTGCTTGTGCAGACCGGGCGTATCGACGTAGACGGCCTGAATATCGCCCTCGGTCTTGATCCCGAGCATGTTGTGGCGGGTGGTCTGCGGTTTGCGCGAGGTGATCGCCAGCTTCTGCCCGAGGATGTGGTTGAGCAGCGTCGACTTGCCCACGTTGGGCCGGCCGACGATGGCGACGTAGCCGCAGCGGGTCACGGGTGCATCAGTCATTGCCATTCTCCACCCCGAGGGCGATCAGCGCCGCAGCCGCGGCGACCTGCTCGGCGATACGCCGGCTGCCGCCCTGGCCCAGGGTCTTTTCATTGAGCAGGGCCACCTGGCACTCGACCATGAAGGTACGGCAGTGCGGCTCGCCCTGAACGTCCACCACCTCGTAACGAGGCAGCTCGCAGGCACGCGATTGCAGGAATTCCTGCAGGCGCGTTTTCGGATCCTTGTTGGTGTCGACCAGGGTCAGGCCGTCCAGTTCGCCGGTCAGCCAGTCCAGCACGCGCTCACGCGCCGCTTCCATGCCGGCATCCAGATAGATTGCGCCGATGAGCGCCTCCAGGGCATCGGCCAGGATCGACTCGCGGCGAAAACCGCCGCTCTTCAGCTCACCGGAGCCCAGGCGCAGGTATTCACCCAGTTCGAAGCCGCGCGCCAGCACGGCCAGGGTCTCACCCTTGACCAGGCGGGCACGCAGGCGCGACAGTTGGCCCTCACGGGCCTGCGGGAAGCGCTCGAAGAGCGCCTCACCGGCTACGAAATTGAGAATGGCATCACCGAGAAATTCCAGCCGCTCGTTATTGCGGCCAGCGAAACTGCGATGGGTCAGGGCCAGGACCATCAGGTCCTGATCCTTGAAGCTATAACCGAGCTTGCGCTCGAGGCGGGACAGATTGGGACTCACGGCATCCGTACACGAAATTCTTTGTCGAAATTCACCACCAGATCGAGGTTCTCGATCAGCGGCTCGCGTTTTTCATATTTGAGGTGGACCAGAAACTCGTTGTTTTCCACCTTCACCTGCATGGCGTCGCGCATGTTCAGGTCACGAATGTTGTTGACCTGCATGCCCTTGCTCACATGGTTGTAAAACTCACCGACGGTGCGAACGTCCGAAGCCTTGTCGGTTTCGACCGAAGTGATGATCTTCTCCATGGACATATAGTCCAGGTAATGCGGCAGCACCTTGAACGCCGTGCTGGCGAAGAACGCCACCACAGCCAGAACCACCAGCCAGCCCAGAATCGAAAGCCCTTGCTGCGAGCGCGCGAAATTCATGTGTATCCCCAATAGACGGTCTTGTTGGAAAGCCTGACGGCCAGACTATTTATAGCCTGCGGCGCTGACGAAAGCAGCGCGCCAGTGCTCAATGAATCAGGCCGACACGCGAGAAGTTGGGCAGATTGCTGGTCTTGGGCTCCGGCCAGCTCATCCAGATGGCGAATGCCTTGCCGACGATATGGTCGTCAGGGACCATGCCCCACAGCTCCTGAGGGATATGACGATCGCGCCAGTAACGGCTGTCGTTGGAGTTGTCACGGTTGTCACCCATCATGAAGTAGTGCCCTTCAGGCACCACCCATTGGCCGCCGGGCTCGCGGCGCATGCGGGTCATTTCCTTGCGAATGGTGTGCTCGACCTGGCCCAGACGCTCCTGATAAAGCATCGCACCGCCCAGGCTGCCAGGCTCTTCGCCGATCAATTTCTCGGCCACCGGCTCGCCGTTGATCAGCAGGCGCTTGCCCTGGGTGTACTCGATGCGGTCGCCCGGCAGGCCCACCACGCGCTTGATGTAGTTGATGGTGGGATCGCTGGGGTAGCGAAACACCATCACATCGCCGCGTTGCGGGTTGTCCACCTCGATGATTTTCTCGTCGATTACCGGCAGGCGAATGCCGTAGGCGAACTTGTTGACCAGGATGAAATCGCCCACTTCCAGGGTCGGCTTCATCGAACCGGAAGGAATCTGGAACGGCTCGACCAGAAACGAGCGCAGCACCAGCACGATGGCCAGCACCGGGAAGAAGGATTTGCCGTA
Source organism: Pseudomonadota bacterium (assembly GCA_023431055.1). GTDB lineage: Bacteria > Pseudomonadota > Gammaproteobacteria > Pseudomonadales > Pseudomonadaceae > Aquipseudomonas. The sequence goes on along the minus strand of JAEYXX010000061.1, from coordinate 81,716 downwards.
CTCGACCAGCAAGGGTTCCTTGCTCAGGCGCTCCAGCACCCTGTCGTCCGGATCATCGACCCGCCCCTGGTACGCCGCAATCGCCGCACGGCGGCGCGGAGCCAGCAGAATCAGATCGATCAGGGCCAGGAAGCCGCAAACGGCGACCGCGATAACCAACAGGAGCGGGAAATTGATCGACATAGAGCCTTAGCTATCCAACCTGAGCACAGCGAGGAAGGCTTCCTGTGGGATCTCCACGTTACCGACCTGCTTCATGCGTTTCTTACCGGCTTTCTGCTTCTCGAGCAGCTTCTTCTTACGGCTCACGTCGCCACCGTAACACTTGGCCAGTACGTTCTTTCTGAGTGCCTTGACAGTGGTCCGCGCGATGATCTGGCCGCCAATGGCTGCCTGGATCGCCACGTCGAACATCTGCCGAGGGATCAGTTCCTTCATCTTCTCGGTCAACGCACGGCCTTTGTAGGCGGCGTTGTCGCGGTGCACGATCAATGCCAGGGCATCGACCTTGTCGCCGTTGATCAGCACGTCCAACTTGACCAGGTTGGCAGACTGGTAGCGGTCGAAATGATAGTCCAGCGAGGCATAGCCACGGCTGGTCGACTTCAGACGATCGAAGAAGTCCAGCACCACCTCGTTCATCGGCAGGTCGTAGCGAACCTGAACCTGGGAACCGAGGAACTGCATGTCACGCTGCACGCCACGCTTCTCGATGCACAGGGTGATGACGTTACCCAGGTGTTCCTGCGGCACCAGAATGGTCGCGGTGACGATCGGCTCGCGGAAGTCGGCGACGGACGAAACGTCCGGCAGCTTGGACGGGTTGTCGACGGTGATGGTTTCACCCGTCTTGAGCTCGATCTCGTAGATTACACTCGGCGCGGTGGTGATCAGGTCCAGGTCGTACTCGCGCTCCAGGCGCTCCTGGATGATCTCCATGTGCAGCATGCCGAGGAAGCCGCAACGGAAGCCGAAGCCCAGGGCGTCGGAGCTTTCCGGCGCATACTGCAGCGACGAGTCGTTGAGGGTCAGTTTCTGCAGGGCGTCGCGGAAGTCCTCGAAATCGTCGGAGCTGACCGGGAACAGACCGGCATAGACCTGCGGCTGGATCTTCTTGAAGCCCGGCAGCACTTCGACTTCGGGAGTCGAGGACAGGGTCAGGGTGTCACCCACCGGCGCGCCGTGAATGTCCTTGATGCTGGCGATGATGAAGCCCACTTCACCGGCTTTCAGATCAGCGGTGGCAGTGTGTTTCGGGGTGAAGACACCGACGCTGTCGACCAGATGCACCTTGCCGGTGGACTTGACCAGAATCTTGTCGCCCTTCTTCACGCGGCCCTGGCGCACGCGCACCAGCGAGACCACGCCCAGGTAGTTGTCGAACCAGGAGTCGATGATCAGCGCCTGCAACGGAGCATCGATCTCACCTTCGGGAGCAGGAATGGTCTGCACCAGACGCTCGAGCACCTCGTCCACGCCCATGCCGCTCTTGGCGCTGCAAGCCACGGCGTCGGTGGCGTCGATGCCGATGATCTTCTCGATCTCGTCCTTGACGCGGTCCGGGTCGGCCTGGGGCAGGTCCATCTTGTTCAGCACGGGCATCACTTCCAGGCCCTGCTCGATGGCGGTGTAGCAGTTGGCGACCGACTGCGCCTCGACGCCCTGGCCTGCGTCGACCACCAGCAGCGCGCCCTCGCACGCAGCCAGCGAGCGTGAAACTTCGTAGGTGAAGTCCACGTGACCGGGGGTATCGATGAAGTTCAGTTGGTACGTCTTGCCGTCCTTCGCCTTGTAGTGAAGGGTGACGCTGTGGGCCTTGATGGTGATGCCGCGCTCGCGCTCCAGGTCCATGGAGTCCAGTACCTGAGCCTCCATTTCACGTGCGGCGAGGCCGCCACACATCTGGATGAAACGGTCAGCCAGGGTGGACTTGCCGTGGTCAATGTGGGCAATGATGGAAAAATTGCGGATATGACTCAGGTCACTCACGGATCAACACTCAAAGAAGGCGCAGGCAAGACGCTTGCCGAAAATAGCCGCGGATTGTACCCGATCCCTCATGACCGCGTCACGCCTGCACAGCATTGGCGCGGATACGAAGAGGGGCGCTCGAAAGCGCCCCTCTTCAGTCTTGCCCGGATTACTCAGCCAGCTTGAAGGTAATGAAGCTGGCACGCCCCTGACGTAGTACGCGCATCGATACCGAACGATTCTTCGGCAACTCCTGCGCGACCTTGGCGAAGGTGCTGGTGGAGTCGATGGCCTGATTGTTCAGGTGAGTGATCACATCGCCCGGACGCAGACCAATCATGGCAGCCGGACCATTGAGCACTTCCTTGACCACGACACCGCCCTTCAGATCGAGGCCTTTCTTCTGCTCGGCAGTCAGCTCGACCACGGTCACGCCCAGGCGATTGTTGCTGCGCTCGCCACCCTGGGCGGAACCCGACGAAGCCAGCTCCTGACCTTCTTCCGGCAAGGTACCGACCGTGACATTGAGCTTCTTGCGCGAACCATCACGCACGATGTCCAGTTCGGCCTTCTCGCCCGGCTTCAGCCCGCCGACCAGATGCGGCAGATCAGCCGACATGATGATCGGCTTGCCATTGAGGCTGAGAATCACGTCACCCACCTGCAGGCCACCCTTGTCCGCAGGGCCGTCTTCCAGCACCTGCGCGACCAGTGCGCCGGCCGGCTTGTCCAGGCCGAAGGATTCGGCCAGGTCCTTGTTCACCTCCTGAATCACCACGCCGAGCCAGCCGCGGGTCACCTTGCCGTCCGCCTTGAGCTGATCGGCCACCTGCATGGCCACTTCCATCGGAATGGCGAAGGACAACCCCATGAAACCGCCGGAACGGGTGAAGATCTGCGAGTTGATACCCACTACCTCACCTTGCAGGTTGAACAGCGGGCCGCCGGAGTTACCGGGGTTGATCGCCACGTCGGTCTGGATGAACGGCACGTAGCTGTCGCTCGGCAGGTTGCGCCCCTTGGCACTGACGATACCGGCGGTCACCGAGTGATCGAAACCGAAGGGCGAGCCGATGGCCAGCACCCACTCGCCAACCTTCAGATCATCCGCCTTGCCCAGACGCACAACGGGCAAATCCTTGCCCTCGACCTTGAGCAGCGCCACGTCGCTGCGCGGATCGGCACCAATCAGCTTGGCTTCCAATTCGCTACGATCGGACAGGCGCACGATGATTTCGTCGGCATCGGCGACAACATGATTGTTGGTCATGATGTAGCCATCCGGCGAGATGATGAAGCCGGAGCCCAGCGACTGCGCCTCACGCTGGCGGCCGCCCGGGTTACGCGGCATCTGCGGAATGCTGCGCTCGAAGAATTCGCGGAACATCGGCGGCAGACCTTCCAGATCAGGCAGGCCCGGCTGACCGGCAACGGCGCGCTCGGGCATTTTCTGCCGAGTGCTGATATTGACGACTGCAGGCGAGGCCTCCTCCACCAGATCGGTAAAATCAGGCAGGCTGGCCTGGGCCAACAGGCTCTGTCCCCAGAGCAGGGCAACCGCCAGCAGCGGCGCAATGGACTTGAGTTTTCTCATCGAACTACGACTCCCCATGTAAAACTCGGACACTTTCAACCCGCCGCTGGCACAGGCACCAGCAGCGTACGCAGGACCACAGGCTGCAATAAGGGGTTCTCGGCAACCCGAGCAGCGCGCCAGCGAACCATCAGCCAACTGGCGAACAGACCACTCAGACCGGACAGAATTACCAGAGGCTCGGGCAAACCCAGGCCATCCGCCAGCAACGCAGCGGCGAACAAGCCCATAAGCGGAAGCAGATAAACCAGCAGAGAACTGCGCACCAAGAGATCTTCGCGCACACCGATGATCACGGTGTCGCCAATTGCCAGATGCATTTGGCTGAGGGCACGCACATACCCGCGCTGCCGACCTACGCCAAGACGATCCATCAGGCCCTTGCCACAGGCGGCATTGGCCGAACAGCTCGAGCAGGTGCTCTTGCGTAGCGTTTCGACCCAGACGGCGCCGGGCTCGAGCGCCACTACACGCCCCTGCTCTTCGATCATTGGCTGGCCTGTTCGGGCACTCCGGCGCGCATGGACAGCGCAATGCGCTCGGCTGTACCCAGGGGAATTTCACCGACCACGGTAACCATCACGTCACCGGTATCGGTGCTCATGCGCCGGGAAACGGCGACGGTCGGCCCCAGCTGACTGCGCGCATCTTCGACCGCGCTGCCCTTCAGGGGTTCGAGAAAGACCGAGAAACGCGCCAGGCCGTCGCCATACATCAGGTAGGTGACAGCATCTTCGGAGGCAGGATCTCGACGCACCTGAGCGGTAGTCAGGGTAAAGCCCGGCGGCAACCAATCCGAACGCCAGCTGCCCTCGGCCATGCTGTCGGCGGCGCGGAAACGCACAGGACGACAGCCCGAACTCGGCTGCATGGCATTTTCGACCGGTGAAGAAGTGTCCAGCTGAGCGAACTGGAAGCGCTCCAGAAGCTGGCCGCGCTCGTTCAGCAGCAGTGATTTGAGTGGCAGACCGGTTTCCCGATCCAGATGCAATTCAAAACCGTAGCGGTGCTGATCCTTGGGCTCTAGCAGCAGAACATCAGCCGCGCGATTGGCGATGCGTGACCGACCGACGACGCGGATGTCGTACCAATTACCCAATTGCGCGGCATCAAGCTGACGGGCAGGCCAAGCCTGCCCTTCGCTGACCTGATCAGCCAGCGCACCACTGACGCACTGTGCCTGACCATCGACCTTGAGCACCTCCTGCGCCGGGCCATCGAGCTGCAGAAGGCGCTCGCGAACCTGCCCCCCCTCCTCCACCCGATGCCACACAGCGTGGGTGGAGAAACTACCATTACGCTCATAGATGAACGTACCCTGAAAACTTTGCTGACGCTCCGCGGCTGCGAGGCGTCCGAGCAAGTCCTGTACTTCGGCGGCCTGCACCGGCAATGCCAGCAGACCGCCAATCAGGCAGAGGGGAATCGAGCGCATGTGACTCCTTAAGCGCTTAGCGGTTTTCCAGGCTCGCGGCACGAGCATAAGGCAGAGCGGTTTCACCGGTGCCCATAGCAGCTTCCTGTGCATGTTGACGCAGGTAGTTCGGCAGACGCTGCTCATGCCAGCTGGCAGTGCCAGCCTTGGCAGGCTCACCGGCTTCCTCACTGCTGTTATAGCCGGCGAGAAGCGCAGGGCCTTGCACTTGCGGTACCGAGAGTACCGGAGAAGCATCTTGCTGGGCCAGCTGAGCACCGCTCAGATCGTCCTGATTGTAGAAACGCACCCCAGCCAGCACGGCAACCGTCACCGATGCCGCCACGGCTACGCGCCCAACGCTACGCCAGATCGGCGCCTTGCGGTTCGGCGCGGCTTCGTCAGCCAATGCTGCGGAAACCGCAGATGCGATGTCCAGTTGCGGTACCAGCAACTCACGGTGCATGGCTGCACGAGCAATCTGGTAACGCGACCAGGTGCCACGTAGCTCGCCATCCTCGCTGGCTGCGAGCACACGCCGCAGTTCCAGTTCGTCCGCTTCGTTATCCATCACCGCGGACAGCGATTCCTGCAGGGTTTCACGACTCATGGTGTTCCTCTCTTGGCTGTCGCCGCTGCCTTAGGCTTCCTGCAACAGAGGTTGCAGGGACTTATCAATTGCCTCACGTGCACGGAAGATCCGCGAACGCACCGTACCTACCGGACACTGCATGACGCTGGCAATGTCCTCGTAACTCAGACCTTCGAATTCACGCAAAGTCAGAGCCGTGCGTAAATCATCCGGTAGCTGGGCGATGGTTCGATGCACAGTGGCCTCGATCTCGTCGCGCAGCAATGCCCGCTCCGGTGACTCGATGTCCTTGAGGGCGTGGTCGCCATCGTAGAACTCCGCGTCATCGCTACTGACATCACTATCTGGCGGCCGCCGACCGCGGGACACCAGATAATTCTTCGCCGTGTTGATGGCGATGCGGTACAGCCAGGTATAGAACGCGCTGTCACCGCGAAAGTTTCCAAGTGCTCGGTAGGCTTTTACGAACGCCTCCTGAGCAACATCCTGAGCCTCGTGAGTGTCGTGCACGAATCGCACGATCAGACCGAGGATCTTGTGTTGATACTTCAGCACCAACAGATCGAAGGCACGCTTGTCACCACGCTGCACTCGCTCGACCAGCTGCTGATCATCTTCCTGGGTTAGCATGCATTCTCCTCATTAAGCATGGAGGAGGTCTGCACCCTTAAGCGAATCAACTTGCCAAGATAGACTCGGGTCTTACGCAAAAGTTCTCCCCTCCAAGCAAGCTTCCTGCAGAGTTTTCTTCCCTCTGCCTGGAATGGCCGCAGCGAAACCTCTTCGCTCCGGCAAATAATCTTATCGCCGCTCATTTCCACACCCTTCGCTGACTTCAGATGCAGGCACGCGCAAGCGCTCTCCCTTATATGGGCGACCCTCTATGGAACCTTAGAGACTAAAAAAGTTCCCGAGCACGGCGGTCGGTCATAAGCCACCTATTGTGCCGCTGCCCCTCTCTATATACTAGGGCTCGCTTTCACGCGGAACTCGGACATGAGCCACCACTTCCAGCACGATGTTCTGGTCATCGGCAGCGGCGCTGCCGGCTTGACCCTCGCCCTTACCCTACCCAGCCACTTGCGCATCGCAGTCCTGAGCAAAGGCAACCTGGCCAATGGCTCGACCTACTGGGCGCAAGGTGGCGTGGCAGCCGTGCTGGACGACACCGACACGGTCGAATCCCATGTCGCCGACACCCTCGATGCCGGTGCCGGACTGTGCCGCGAAGACGCCGTGCGCTTCACGGTAGAGCACAGCCGCGAAGCCATCCAGTGGCTGATCGATCAGGGCGTACCCTTTACCCGTGACGATGAAACGGCGCGCGAAGACGGCGGATTCGAGTTTCACCTGACCCGCGAGGGCGGCCACAGCCATCGGCGCATCATCCACGCCGCCGATGCCACCGGCGCAGCGATCTTCAATACGCTGCTGGAACAGGCCAGGCAGCGCTCGAATATCGAGTTGCTGGAGCAGCGCGTCGCCGTAGACCTGATTACCGAACGCAAGCTCGGCCTGGAGGGCGAGCGCTGCCTGGGCGCCTATGTGCTGGATCGGGCCTGCGGCGAAGTCGACACCTTCAGCGCGCGCTTCGTGATTCTCGCCACCGGCGGCGCCGCCAAGGTCTATCTCTATACCAGCAACCCGGACGGTGCCTGTGGCGACGGCATTGCCATGGCCTGGCGTGCGGGCTGCCGCGTCGGCAACCTGGAGTTCAACCAGTTCCACCCCACCTGCCTGTATCACCCGCAGGCCAAGAGCTTCCTCGTCACCGAAGCCGTGCGCGGCGAAGGCGGCCTGCTCAAGCTGCCCAATGGCGAACGCTTCATGCAGCGCTTCGATGAGCGTGCCGAACTGGCACCGCGCGATATCGTCGCCCGCGCCATCGACCATGAGATGAAGCGTCTGGGGATCGACTGCGTCTATCTGGACATCAGCCACAAGCCGGCCGAATTCATCAAGAGTCATTTCCCCACCGTCTACGAACGCTGCCTGGGCTTTGGCATCGACATCACCAAACAGCCCATCCCGGTAGTGCCCGCTGCCCATTACACCTGTGGCGGCGTGGTGGTCGATCAGCATGGCCGTACCGACGTGCCCGGTCTGTACGCCATCGGCGAGACCAGCTTCACCGGCCTGCATGGCGCCAACCGCATGGCCAGCAACTCGCTGCTGGAGTGCTTCGTCTATGCGCGCTCGGCCTGTGCCGACATCGTCGCCCAACTCGACGCGGTGGACATGCCGATCGACCTACCCTGCTGGGATGCCAGCCAGGTGACCGACTCCGACGAGGACGTGATCATCGCTCACAACTGGGACGAGCTGCGCCGTTTCATGTGGGACTACGTCGGTATCGTCAGGACCAACAAGCGCCTGCAGCGTGCGCAGCATCGCGTACGCCTGCTACTGGACGAAATCGACGAGTTCTATTCCAACTACAAGGTCAGTCGCGACCTGATCGAGCTGCGCAACCTGGCGCTGGTCGCCGAGCTGATGATTCGTTCGGCCATGCAGCGCCATGAAAGTCGCGGCCTGCACTACACCCTCGATTATCCCGAGCAACTGGCCGAAGCCCGTGACACTATTCTGGTGCCGACACCCCCGGCTCAGCCCAGCGCCGCCGACTGAACTTCAAGCGCAAGCGCAGGCGCCGATGCTGTTCGGGCGCCAGCGCGTCACGCGCGATGCATAATCCGCGGCTGAAACGCTGGCCCGACATGCGATAGCGCAGCACGACCACAAGCGGTAAAGCCAGACTATCCGGGCGTAACTGCACCGCTTGCCAACCGTTGGCGGCGCTGTACAGATGCCAGCCGAACGCATCACGACGCAAACCGGTAACGGCCTGTGGTGCCGTCAGCAGAACGTGCCGCGGCAGCACCCAGACGGCGTGCGCCAGGCATGGCAGAGGTGAAAGCAGTTTCAACCAGAGAGGAATGTCGGCCAGCCAGGGCGCCAGCAGAGCCAGCGCCAGGACCGACAGATAGAGCCTCAGCAGCCAGCGTGAGGGCTGCCAACGGCACTCGAAAACATCACTTGGGCTGGACACGATCCAGGATCATGCGCACGATGTGGCGCAGATCGGCATCCTCGGGCTCGCCGCGCTGCATGAACCAGCCGAACATGTCCTGATCCTCGCACTCCAGCAGTTTGCGGTAGCGGGCCTGGTTCTCGGCATCCAGGGTCGGGTATACCTCCTGGACGAAAGGCACCAGCAGTACGTCCAGTTCCAGCATGCCACGACGGCTATGCCAGAACAGGCGATTCAGTTCACTTTGCTCAACCATGCAACGGACTCCTCGAACGAGGGCGGCAGTATAACGGCGAATTGCCTCGCTGTTCACCGAGACGCAGCGCAATTGCGCTGACAAGGCCCTACCACGCCTACTATGATGACGCCCCTGACCTTTATCCAGCGATTCGATTTGCACCATGGCCGATAGCGCTTACTTCACCCTCCTCGATCACGAAGGCCTGCTCGCCGTGCGCGGCGCGGACGCGGCCAAGTTTCTGCAGGGCCAGGTGACCTGCAACCTCAATTACCTGAGTGCCAGCCAATCCAGCCTCGGCGCCCGCTGCACGCCCAAGGGCCGCATGCTGTCGAGCTTCCGTATCGTCCCGGTGGACGACGGCTATCTGCTGGCCATGGCCCGCGAACTGATCGAGTCACAGCAGGCCGACCTGCAAAAATATGCGGTGTTCTCCAAATCCAAGCTCAGCGATGAAAGCGCCGCCTGGGTCCGTTTTGGCCTGGCCGGCGGCGACGCCGTGCTCGCCGAGCTTGGCCTGCAGCTGGGCACTGCCAGCGACTCCATCACCAGTGCTGGACCATTAATTGCCGTGCGCCTGAGCGATGGCCGTGCCGAGCTGTGGGCTCCGGCCGCCGAAACAGAGCAACTGCAAGGCCGCCTGGCCGCCGCACTGCCGCAAGCACCACTGAACGACTGGTTGCTGGCCCAGGTACGTGCTGGCGTAGGCCAGGTGTTCGGTGCCACGCGCGAGCTTTTCATCCCGCAGATGATCAATCTGCAGGCCTTGGGCGGCGTGAGCTTCAAGAAAGGCTGCTACACCGGCCAGGAGATCGTCGCGCGCATGCAGTATCTGGGCAAACTCAAGCGACGCCTGCATCGGCTACGCCTGGTCGGCTCCGAGCTGCCGGCCGTCGGCATCGAATTGTTCTCCCCGGTCCACGGCTCCAGCGTCGGTGAAGTGGTACTGGCGGCCCAGGCCGGCGACGCCACCGAGTTGCTCGCCGTGTTGCAGGAAGATGCCGTGAACGACGGCCGTATTCATCTCGGCAGCAGCGAAGGCCCGACGCTGACCCTGCTCGACCTGCCTTATCAGCTGGATGCCGACAAGGAAATCCAGCGCTGACTAAACTTCCCTGGCGCCGTATCGGATCGCCTAAGAGAGCCACTTCATGAGCAAGCTTGCTGAAAAAGTCCAACAGGAACTGATCCACGCCATCGAGAACGATGAGCTGGTGCTGCCCACCCTACCCGAGGTGGCGCTGAAGGTTCGCGAAGCGGCCGAAGACCCGGACGTGGGCATCCCGCAGATCAGCAAGGTGATTGGCAACGACGCCGCCCTCACCGCGCGCATCATCAAGGTGGTCAACAGCCCACTGCTGCGCAGCAACAAGGAGATCACCGATCTGCAGATGGCGGTAAGCCGCCTGGGCATCAACTACACCTGTAACCTGGCCACCGGCCTGGCCATGGAGCAGATGTTCCAGGCCACCAGCGACGTGGTCGACCGCAAGATGCGCGAGGTGTGGAACAAGAGCACCGAAATTGCCGGCATCTGCCATGTGCTGTGCCGCCATTACACCCGCCTGATGCCGGACCAGGCCACCCTCGCCGGCCTGGTCCACCAGATCGGCGTGCTGCCGATTCTCACCTATGCCGAAGAGCACAACGAGTTGCTGGCCGACTCCATCAGCCTCAACCATGTGATCGAGCAGATCCACCCGATCATCGGCGACAAGATCCTGCGCACCTGGGAATTTCCCGAGCCCATCGCCATCGTGCCGAGCCAGTACCTGAACTTCAGCCGCGACTCGGCCAAGGTCGACTACGTCGACATCGTTCAGGTCGCCACGCTGCAGAGCTACCTGGGCAGCGAGCACCCTTACACCCAGCTTGACTGGAGCAAGGTGCCGGCGTTCGCCAAGCTAGGACTCGATCCGCAGGTCGACATGCAGGCTGACGAAGACCTCTCCGCCGCCATGGAAGCGGCCATGAGCATGCTGCAATAAAAGCACCTAGCCACGGATGGCAAAAATATGACTATGGCGAAGCCTTCCAGCAAGCAGAAGCTGCTGGCGAGTTCGAGGTGATGCGCCTGAACGGCGATGAACAGGGACTACGCCAATTACTCGCCGGACGCATCGATCTGTTTCCGGTGGACAAGGTGGTGGGCTTCGACCTGCTCTACCAGAAATTCAGCGCTGCCGAACGCCAGCGCCTGAGCTTTCATCGCAAGCCTCTGCGCAGCGACAGTCTGCATCCGCTGCTATCGCGCGAGGTGCCGGGCAATGACGAACTGATGCAACGCTTCAATCGCGGCCTGAATCAATTGCGCGACAGTGGCAGGGTTTCCCAGTACCTACTGGAGATTCAGCAGCCGCTAAGCCTCAGCCACTGATAACGGAAACTCGACACGTACCCGCAGGCCATGCGGCTGCGCTTGATGCAGGCTGATACGAGCCTGATGGGCGCGACAGATCTCACCAACGATGGCCAAGCCGAGGCCTGCGCCATTGCCGAGGTTGCTACGTCGGTAGAAACGCTCGAAAACCTTCTCATGCTCGGCCTCGGGAATACCCGGCCCGTCATCCTCGACCTCGAGTACCGAGGGCGCCAGCGCGCGGATGATCAGGTTGCCGCCGGCCGGTGTATGCGCCAATGCGTTATCCAGCAGGTTATTCAGTAACTCGTTGAGCAACGTGGGCTCGCCATCGATCCACACCGACTGATCAGCCTCCAGCGCCAGCGCGACACCACGGGCATGAGCCAGTGGCGCCATGGCCAGCCCCAGTTCACGCGCCAGCTGACTGAGATCGATACGCTGAGCACCGCCTTCGGTAATGGCTCGTGCACCGCTCTCGATACGCGCCAGGGACAGCAACTGATTGGCCAACGAAGTCAGACGATCACCTTGCTGTGCCACCTGCTCCAGAGTGCTGCGCCATTCCTCAGGCTGATCGGCGCGCAAGCCCAGGGTGATACGTGCCTTGAGCGCCGCCAGCGGCGTACGCAACTCATGCGCTGCATCGGCAATGAACTGTGACTGTCGCTCGAATAGCCCCTGCAAGCGCTCATTGAACTGGTTCAGCGTTTCCACCAGCGGCAGCACCTCACGTGGTAGCCCGCCGTCCGGCAGCGGCTGCAGGTCATCGCTGGCCCGCTCAGCCACTTCCCGACGCAGTGCTTCCAGCGGCCGCAACGCCAGATTCACCGCCAACCAAACCAGCAGCAGCGCGCTGACCGACAGCAACCCCATGCGCCACAAGGTACCGATCAACAGTTCGCGGGCCATGCGCTCGCGTGCACCTTGGGTTTCCGCCACGCGGATTTCGGCGATACCGTTGAGCTGCGGCTCGCTGACTGGCTGCAGAAAGCTGACCACGCGTACGCCCTGATTGCGGTATTCGGCATCGTAGAAATGCGCCAGCGCCGGATAATCATCGGTACGCGGCGTACCCGATGGCGGCGGCGGCAGATCCTCGTAGCCGGAAACCTGGTTGCCCTGCAGATCCAGCACCTGGTAGTAGATGCGCCCAGCGCTATCGTAGGCGAAGGTATCCAGTGCCACATAAGGGATGTTGGCACGCAAACGACCGTCCTCCGCGTAGAGACCGTCAGCGACCGCGCGCGCCGATGCAAGCAGCGTGCGGTCATAGGCGGTATCGGCTGCACGGCGCGCGCTCCAGTAGGCGCTGACGCTACTCAGCAACAGGATCAGCGACAGCAGCAGCGCCAGACGCCGCAACAGACGTCCGCGCAGGCTGACGCCACGACTCATGCCTCGACCGCCTCCAGCAGGTAGCCGAGACCGCGGAAGGTGACGATGCGCACGGCGCTGCCCTCGAGCTTCTTGCGCAGGCGATGGATGTAGATCTCGATGGCATCCGGGCTGGCATCCTCGTCCAGGCCGAATACCTGCGCCGCCAGTTGTTCCTTGCTCATCACCCGCCCCGGCCTGGCGATCATCGCCTCCAGCACAGCCTGTTCACGGGCCGTGAGACTAAGCGCCTCGCCCTCGAGGCTGAAACGGCGGGCGCCCAGGTCGTAGACCAGATCGCCACAGCGCTGCAATTGCTCACCACCGAGCACGCTACGCCGCAGCAACGCCTTGACCCGCGCCTCCAGTTCGGTGAGTTCGAAAGGTTTGGCCAGGTAGTCATCAGCACCGAGATTGAGGCCATGGACGCGATCCTTGACCTCGCCACGCGCGGTCAACATCAGTACCGGCAGGGTCTGGCCACGGTCACGCAGGCGCGCAAGCACGGCAAATCCGTCCAGGCGTGGCAGGCCTATATCGAGAATCGCCAGCGCGTAGTCCTCGCTGGACAGTGCCAGATCAGCAGCAACGCCATCATGCAGCACATCCACCGTCCAGCCGGCACCTTTCAGCGCCTGGGCCACGCTCTCCGCCAATTGCGGATGGTCTTCGACCAGCAGAATCCGCACCGCTACCTCCAGCTGCAGCATCATTGAAGGCGCGCAGTTTAGCGCTGCCACGGCTGCTGTGAATTGCTCAAATGCCAAAGCGGCAAACGAAACGTCTTCCAAACGACCTTGCAGGCCCCTCGCCGCCAGCGCTGAAAAACTTTTTGCCATGAAAGCCTAGTGAAAGCTTGCCCTCATAGCATCGCTCGAAGGTGGCTCGATCCACCTGCTAAAGCGACCTGGCAGTGGTGCCAGGTGGCGACAAGAACAAAAATGGAGACCACACGATGCTCGCAGCCTCACGCCAGGCCCTGCCGCCTGCACGCCTGCTCTGCCTGGCAATCGCCGCTACCGGCGCTGCCCCCCTCGCCAACGCCGCCTTCATCGAAGACAGCACCGCCAGCCTCACTGCTACCAACATCTATCTCAACCGCGACTTCCGCCAATTCGAGGACCAGAACAAGCGCGAAGAATGGGGCCAGGGTCTTTGGCTCGACGTGAAGTCCGGCTACACCGAAGGTACCGTTGGCTTCGGTGTCGATGCCATGGGCCTGCTGGGTATCAAGCTCGATTCGGGCAAGGGCCGCACCGGCACCGACCTGCTGCCTGTGCAGGATGATGGCGGCACCCCCGACGAGTTCAGCCGCCTGAGCGCCACCGCCAAGGTGAAGATCTCCGCCACCGAGCTGCGCTATGGCTCGCACGTACCGGAGCTGCCGGTGGTCAAGGCCAGTGACAGCCGCCTGCTGCCACAAGTGTTCGAGGGCGGCCTGCTGACCTCCTCCGAACTCGAAGGTCTGACCTTCACCGGCGGTCGCCTGGACAAGGTCATCGACCGCGCCTCGACCAACTCCGAGAAGATGCTGCTCAACGCCAAGAACAAACGCTTCGCCGGCGGCGTCGAAGCCGACCACCTCGACCTCGCCGGTGTCGATTACAAGTTCGCCCCCGGCTTGACCGGCCGTTACTACTTCGCCGATCTCGACGACATCTACCGCCAGCACTTCTTCGGACTGCTCACCAGCCACAAGCTCGGCGCCGGCACCCTGAGCAGCGACCTGCGCTACATCGTCAGCCGCGACAGCGGCGCGGCCAACGCCGGCAAGGTCGACAACCAGGCCTTCAACGCCATGGTCAGTTACGGCCTGGGCAACCACAAGTTCGGCCTGGGCTTCCAGGACATGAGCGGCGACACCGGCTTCGCCTACATCGATGGCAGCGATCCGTTCCTGATCAACTTCGTGCAGATCAACGACTTCGCCAACGCCGACGAGCGTTCCTGGCAGGCTCGCTACGATTACAACTTCGCCGGCCTGGGCGTTCCCGGCCTGACCTTCATGACCCGCTACATCCGCGGTGACGACGCACGCATCGCCGGCTCCGACGACCGTGGCGGCGAGTGGGAACGCGATATCGAATTCAAGTACGTGGTACAGAGCGGGCCGCTCAAGGACCTCTACGTACGCGTACGCAACGCCAGCTTCCGCTCCGACTTCGCCCGCGACGCGGACGAGAACCGTGTCATCGTCGGCTACACGCTGCCGATTTGGTAAACAACAACAAGACTCACGAGGAATCATTCATCATGAAATCCGTACTGACCCGCGCCGCACTGGCAACTGCCTGTCTGGCCTTTGCCGGCCAACTGCTGGCTGCCGAACCCAAGCGCCCCGAATGCATCGCTCCGGCCAAACCCGGCGGCGGCTTCGACCTGACCTGCAAACTGGCCCAGAGCGGCCTGAAAGACGAAGGCCTGCTCAAGGCGCCGATGCGCGTCACCTACATGCCGGGCGGCGTTGGCGCCGTGGCCTACAACGCCGTGGTCGCCCAGCGCGCCAAGGACCCGGGCACCATCACCGCCTTCTCCAGCGGTTCGCTGCTCAACCTGGCACAGGGCAAGTTCGGTCGTTATGACGAGAACGCCGTACGCTGGCTAGCCGCGGTCGGTACCGACTACGGCGCGATCACCGTGCGTGCCGACTCCCCGTACAAGAATCTCGATGACCTGGTTCAGGCCCTGAAGAAAGATCCGTCCAGCATTGTCTTCGGCGCCGGTGCCACCATCGGCGGCCAGGACTGGATGCAGACCGCGCTGATCGCCCGTCTGGCCGGGATCGAGCCGAAGAACCTGCGCTATGTTGCCTTCGAAGGCGGCGGTGAAACCCTCACTGCCATGCTCGGCGGCCATGTACAGGTCACCAGCAGCGGCCTGGGTGAAGTCACCCCGCAACTGGAAGCGAAGAAAGTACGCATCCTCGCCGTGCTCTCCGATGAGCGCCTGCCGGGCAAGCTGGCCGAGATCCCGACAGCCAAGGAGCAGGGCTACGACATCACCTGGCCGGTGATCCGCGGTTTTTACATGGGCCCGGAAGTCAGCGACGAGCAGTTCAACTGGTGGAAACAGCAGTTCGACACCCTGCTGGCCAGCGAAGAGTTCGCCAAGCTGCGTGAACAACGCGACCTGCTGCCATTGTCGGTTACCGGTGATGACCTCGATACCCTGGTGCACAAGCAGGTTGCCGAGTACAAGGCCCTGGCCGGTGAATTCGGCCTGATGCAGGAATAAGTGCATCGACAGGTTCGGCGCCGCCCGACGCCGAACCTGTAGTTGAGCGCCTCGCCGCTCGATCCTGTCCCAACGCAAGAGACCACCGCTATGTACGTTCGCCTGTTCGCTGCGATCTGGCTGCTGTTGTGCGCCTTTCTCGCAGTCATCGCCTGGGGTTTCCAGGCACCCTTCGCCTACGACCCTGTCGGCCCGAGGGCCTATCCGCTGCTGCTGCTGGTATTGATGGCTGCTGGTGCCGCCTGGCTGATCTTCAAGCCGGGTCCGCAGACCGAGGCGCTCAGCCGCCAGGCGCTGCAGCGTGCAGGCCTGTGCATCCTGACCCTGTTGGCCTATGCCCTGCTCTTCGAACCCCTGGGCTTCGTCCTGAGTACCGCACTGGCAACCTTCGTTCTGGGCTTGCTGTTCACGGGTCGTGTGCTGCCGTGCCTGATTAGCGGCGTCCTGATGGGTGTGCTGCTGTATGCATTGTTCGATTATGCGCTAGACGTTCCGCTGCCACTGGGCGTGTTCGAAGCGTTGGTGGAGAGCTGAGATGGAAACATTACATTTTCTGATGCAGGGTTTTGACGTCGCCACCCGGCCGACCAACCTGCTGGTTGCGCTGTTCGGTGCCTTCGTCGGCACCATCGTCGGTTTGCTGCCGGGCCTGGGCCCGATCAACGGCGTCGCCCTCCTGCTGCCATTGGCCTTCGCCCTTGGCCTGCCGCCGGAAACTGCACTGATTCTGCTCGCCGCCGTCTACCTGGGCTGCGAGTACGGCGGACGTATCTCCGCCATTCTGCTCAACGTGCCTGGCGATGCCGCTGCAGTCATGACCACCCTCGATGGCTACCCGCTGGCACGTCAGGGCAAAGCGGGTATCGCCCTGTCGTTGTCGGCAGTGAGCTCCTTCACCGGCAGCATGATCGCCACCTGCGGCGTGGTGCTGTTCGCGCCGATTCTGGCGAAGTGGGCGGTAGCCTTTGGTCCGGCCGAGTACTTCGTGCTGATGGTCTTCGCCATTGCTTGTCTCGGCGGCATGGTCGGCGACAAGCCGGTCAAGACCCTGCTCTCGGCCCTGATCGGCCTGGCACTGGCCACAGTCGGGGTCGACTCCACTACCGGGGTCTACCGCTTCACCTTCGACAGCGTCAGCCTGTCCGACGGTATCCAGTTCGTCATCGTGGTGATCGGCTTCTTCAGTGTCAGCGAAATTCTGCTGATGCTGGAAAACACCCACAACGGCCAGAAGGCCGTGAAGGCCAGCGGCCGCGTGCTGTTCAACTTCAAGGAATACTGCTTCACCTTCTGGACCATGATTCGCAGCTCGGTCGCCGGCTTCGTCATTGGCGTACTGCCGGGCGCCGGTGCGACCATCGCCAGCGCCATGACCTACATGACCGAGAAGCGCCTGGCGGGTGACAGCGGCAAGTTCGGCGACGGTGACCTGCGCGGCGTTGCGGCGCCTGAATCGGCCAACAACGCTTCGGCCTGCGGCTCGCTGATCCCGATGCTGACCCTTGGCGTGCCGGGTTCGGGCACCACTGCCGTGATGATCGGTGCGCTGACCCTGTACAACATCACGCCCGGCCCGCTGCTGTTCGAACAGCAGCCCGACGTGGTCTGGGGTCTGATCGCCTCGCTGTTCATCGGCAACATCATCCTGCTGGTGATGAACATTCCGCTGGTCGGCCTGTTCTCGCGCATGCTCAGCGTGCCGAACTGGGTGCTGGTGCCCGCCATCACCGTGATCAGCATGGTCGGTGTCTACGCGGTACACAGCACCACCTTCGACCTGGTATTGATGATCGCGCTTGGCGTGTTTGGCTACATCCTGCGCAAACTGGATTTCCCACTCTCGGCCGTGATTCTCGGCTTCGTACTGGGTGAGATGATGGAGGACAACCTGCGTCGCGCGCTGTCGATCTCCGCTGGTGATCTGGGCATCCTCTGGGGCAGCCCGATCACCCTGGTACTGTGGGCGCTGGTAGCGCTGATGCTGGCCCTGCCGGGCATCCGCTGGATGCGTCGACGCAAGCAGATCAAGGCTGGGGCTGATGCCACTGCCGCGTGATCTTTGGGTAACGCCGCTGGCCGGAATGGTCGGCGGTTACCTGGCCAGCCTCGCCGGCTGGCCTTTGCCGTGGATGGTCGGTTCCTTGCTGGCGGTCATCGCCGTGCGCTGCCTGGCCGACCGCGCCTTCAGTGAAATGCCGGGCGGGCGCAAGGCCGGCCAGTGGCTGGTGGCGAGCGGTATCGGCCTGCATTTCACCAGCGATGTGCTGGAACAGGTGCTCAGCCACTTGCCCGTTATCGTCATGGGCGCTTTCGGCACGCTTCTGCTCAGCCTGATCGGCATCGCCATCCTTCGCCGTGCCGGCGTAGACCGTGCTACCGCCTTCTTCGCCAGCATGCCTGGCGGTGCCAGCGAAATGGTCAACCTGGCCCTGCGCCACGATGCCCAGCCCGCAAGAGTGGCAGCGGCGCACAGCCTGCGCCTGTTGCTGGTGCTGCTGTTGATTCCGGCACTGTTCACCTGGGGTCTGTCCGATGTCAGCGCGCCCCCTCCGGCGCCAGTGGACTGGTTGTGGCTAACCGGCCTGCTCGCTGCTGGCGCTCTGCTGGCAATACTCTGGGGCCGGCTGAACCAACCCAACCCCTGGATGCTCGGCCCGCTGAGCGTCTGCGCCGTGGCCAGTGCCAGTTTCGACCTGCATCTGGGCCTGCCGCAAGGCATGGGCCAGCTTGGCCAATGGCTGATCGGTTGCGCCCTGGGCTGTCACTTCGACCGCGCCTTCTTCCGCAGCGCGCCGGGTTTTCTCGCCCGCGTGCTGGCCTTCACCCTGCTGGCGATGCTCGCCGCTGCCGCACTCGGCGAGGCGCTAGGCTGGTTGGCAGGTGAGGACCACCTGTCGCTGATGCTGGGCATGATGCCCGGCGGCATCACCGAACTGTGCCTGACCGCCGAAGCCTTGCAACTGTCGGTGGCGCTGGTCACCGCTCTGCAGGTGCTACGGCTGTTTCTGGTGATGTTCCTCGCCGAACCCTTGTTCAAGCTCTGGTGCAAGAGCAACGCGTAGGGTGGATCACGCTTCACCGATCCACCGCTCTTGCAGCTTGGCTTGGACAGTCGGTCAGTGGCACGCAGCCGAAGAGCGCCACACTGTGGGAGGCGCTTTCGGCTCTGGCATCCTGCGTCGCTCTACCTCCTGCATCCATGCCGACGTAGCGGCGAGAAAGCTCGCGGCTGAAGCCCCTCCACAGCCGTACGCATCAGGGCTACCACTGCAACTGCTGTTCGCTTTCGAACTCGCGCCTCTGCCCGCTAAGCGGATCGACGAAGCGCAGGCCACGCGCCAGCAATTTGAGCGGCTTGCTGTAGTCATCCGGCTGATTACGCGACTCCAGCAACTGCGGATAGAAGTCGTCGCCAACGATGGGCGCGCCCAGACCGGCCAGATGCACGCGCAGCTGATGCTTGCGCCCCGTTACCGGCGACAGGCCGTAACGCCACAGGTCGCCGCGGCGCTCCAGCACCTCGATGCGCGTTTCGCTGTTGGCCTCGCCCGCGACCTCCTGCATGCGGAAGAACGGCTCGCCATCGACCATGCGCGAACGATGCAGGTAGGGAAACTGCAACTGCGCCAAGGCCTGCGCGATGGCCTCGTAGCGCTTTTCCACCGCACGCTGGCGAAACAGCGCCTGATACTGGCCGCGACTGGCCGGGTTGACCGAGAACAACACCAGGCCGGCGGTGAGCCTGTCGATGCGATGGATCGGTACCAGGTCAAGATTGCCGGTGCGCTTGATCAGGCGCGCCAGCAGGGTCTGCTCGACATACTCGCCCGCCGGCATCACCGGCAGAAAATGCGGCTTGTCGGCGACCAGCAGATGC
Organism: Pseudomonadota bacterium; assembly: GCA_023431055.1. Taxonomy (GTDB): domain Bacteria; phylum Pseudomonadota; class Gammaproteobacteria; order Pseudomonadales; family Pseudomonadaceae; genus Aquipseudomonas. The sequence continues at coordinate 62,029 of JAEYXX010000061.1, read as the reverse complement.
TCGTCCTGCCATAGCACCTGTTCGACGAAGGGGATCGGCGTCTCGTTCGGCACCTCACGGAAATAGCGCACCTTGAGCCCGACCTGATAGGGATGCGTGGCATCGATAGGCGTGCCGGTCGCATCCAGCACCCGACTGCGGGCCATACGCTCTAGCCAGGTAGCGCGGTCGATGGCGGGAAAGTGGTCGCACAGGCAATCGAGCACCGTAGCCCAATTGCCCTGTGGCAGATGAAGAGTGCTGGGGCGCATGGCGGGGCTGGGCATTGCAGAGGCTGCTCGATCGAACCGGACGGGCGAATTAGGCCGCACTCGCAAGGCTCAGTCAAAGCAAACGGCTTGAGCCAGGGTCGCGCTGTGGCTATGGTGGCCGCTCGTATTTGGAGAGACCCATGTCCATCACCCGCTCCCTGCTCACCAGCGTCGCCCTACTCCCGCTTCTGGCCGCCTGCCAGGTCTACACCGGCAAACCGGAAGGGCCACCTCCGGCCACCCGCCTGCAGGGTCAGGTACAGGCCGAGAATGGCCAGTTGATGTTCATGCCCTGCCAGGAGCAGCGACGCTTCGTGCTGGTCGATGGCGATGGGACCGGTATCGAGCGGGAGGTCACGCGACTCGGCAGCTATGGCCAGGCCGGCCTGTTCGCCGATCTCGGCGGTCAGCTGGGCGGCAGTCAGGGCAAAGACAACGACGGTCGCTTCGCGGTCAGCCAGATCTATCGCCTGCAAGGTGAAGGGCACGGCTGTGACGACCTCAACTTCAAGCGCCTGGCCCTGCGCGCCAGTGGCAACGAACCGTTCTGGCAACTGGAAGTCGGCAGCAAGGGCCTGATCCTCAACCGCCCCGATCACGAGCCACTGGCCCTGCCCTACCTGGAGGAGCAAATGCCGGATGGCCGCCTCAACTACAGCAGCGAAGCCAACGGCCAGCGCCTCGATCTGTGGATCGCCCCGCAGCGTTGCGTCGACGGCATGAGCGGCGCGGTCAATCACCTCAGTGCCGAACTGCGCCTGGATGGTCAGGTGCTGCGTGGCTGCGCGCACTTCGGTGCCATACGCAACTAAACCTCGCATGACCGGTGCACAGCATCGGCAAGCCGCGCGAATGGCTCATCGGACTGCAGCCCGTCCGACGCCTTCTTCGCAGAGTCGCTCGCGTCGGATCAGCTCATCCGAGCCCTGGCGCGAGACGAACCAAGGATTTCTACATGCCTCATCCCGCCTCAATGGCACCCGCCCCATCCGGCCCCTCGTCCGCCGCATGGTGGGCCGTCGTATCGCTCGCCCTTGGCGCCTTCGGGCTGGTGACCGCGGAGTTCCTGCCGATCAGCCTGCTCACCCCCATGGCGGCCGAGCTCGGCGCCTCCAACGGAGTCGTAGGCCAGGCCATTACCGCGACAGCAGTGGTCGCGGCATTTGCCGGCCCGCTCGTGGTGCTGTGCGCAGGCCGACTGGATCGGCAGAAGATCGTCTGGGGCTTGATGGTGGTGCTGGTGCTTTCCAGCGTCCTCTCGGCCTATGCCTCGAGCGTGAGCGTCCTGCTGATCGCACGCGGCCTGCTGGGCTTCGCCCTTGGCAGCTTCTGGGCCATGATGACCGCGCTGGCCCTGCGCCTGGTGCCGCCCGACAAGGTGCCGAAAGCCATCTCGATCATCCTCATGGGGATATCCTTCGCCACGGTATTCGCCGCACCGCTGGGTGCCTTTCTGGGTGATCTGTGGGGCTGGCGCATGACTTTCCTCGCCGCCTCGGGGATTGGCGTGGCGGCGCTGGCAATCCAGATGCTGAGCTTGCCCAGGCTGCCGGCGGCCGCTGCACCGGGGCTGGCTTCGTTCAAAGCCGCATTGTCGCGCCGCTCGGTGGCCATCGGCCTGGTCACGGGGCTACTGGTCATTTCCGGGCACTTCGCCGCGCTGACCTTCATCCGCCCATTTCTCGAAGAGGTGCCGCGCCTGGACGTCGCCACCGTGTCTCTGACCTTGCTGGCATTCGGTGTCTGCGGTTTTTTCGGCAACCTGATCGGAGGCGTAGTTGCCGCGCGCAGCCCAGCCTGGGCCGTGGCCAGTTGCTCGCTGCTGATCACCATCGTGGCGCTCGCATTGGTGCTATTCGGCACCGAGGTGAACATCGCGTTCGTGGCAACCGCGCTTTGGGGCTTCGCCTTTGGCGCCTTCCCGGTGTCGATATCGGTTTGGAATGCGCGGGCAGCTGCCAATCACGCCGAAAGCGCGGGCGCACTGCTGTCCTCGACCTTCCAGGTGGCCATTGCCGCAGGGGCGGTGCTGGGCGGACTGATTATCGACGGCTTCGGCGCAAAGGCGGTGATTCTCTATGCCGCTGTGGCAACCCTGGCCGGCGCTGCCCTGATGTTCGCACGCGGCCGTGCCCTGGAAGAACGCTGAGCACGACGGCTCGGTTCGGCGGTGCTTGTGAATAGCCTACTCTCAACCGTGCGCCGCAAGCGTGGTGAACGGCGCCGCGGCCCCTTTCGTACCCTGAATCCCGTACAATCGCGGCCCTTCTTCACCTTGCCGGATCACCACCGGCCAACCAGGACACTGCCATGCTTCGCCTGACCGAACTAAAACTGCCCCTCGACCATGCCGACGAGGCCCTGCGCCCGGCCATCGTCCAGCGCCTGGGTATCGCCGATGCCGACCTGCTGGCCTTCAGCGTGTTCAAGCGCAGCTACGATGCGCGCAAGAAGTACGGCGATATGCCGTTCATCTACACCCTCGATTGCGAAGTAAAGGACGAAGCGGCGCTGCTGGCGCGCCTGAGCGACGACAAGCACGTCGGCCCGGCGCCGGACATCACCTACAAACCGGTGGGCAAGGCCGAGGCGCCGCTGGATGAGCGCCCCATCGTGGTCGGTTTCGGCCCCTGCGGCATCTTCGCCGCACTGATCCTGGCCCAGGCCGGCCTGCGCCCCATCGTCCTGGAGCGCGGCAAGGAAGTACGCCAGCGCACCAAGGACACCTGGGGCCTGTGGCGCAAGAACGTGCTCGACCCGACCTCCAACGTGCAGTTCGGCGAAGGCGGCGCCGGCACCTTCTCCGACGGCAAGCTGTACAGCCAGATCAAGGACCCCAACCACTATGGACGCAAGGTGCTGGAAGAGTTCGTCAAGGCCGGCGCGCCGGACGAGATTCTCTACGTCAGCAAGCCGCACATCGGTACCTTCCGCCTGACCGGCGTGGTCGCCACCATGCGTGAAGAGATCAAGGCCCTCGGTGGTGAGGTACGCTTCCAACAGCGCGTCAGCGACCTGCTGATCGACGACGGCCAACTCACCGGCGTGGTGCTGGAAAGTGGCGAGCAGTTGCTCAGCCGTCATGTTGTGCTCGCCCTCGGCCACAGTTCGCGGGATACCTTCCGCATGCTGCATGCCCGTGGCGTGTACCTGGAGGCCAAGCCCTTCTCGGTCGGTTTCCGTATCGAACATCCGCAATCGCTGATCGACCGCGCGCGCCTGGGCAAGTACGCCGGCCATCCGAAGCTCGGCGCCGCCGACTACAAGCTGGTGCACCACGCCAGCAACGGACGTTCGGTGTACAGCTTCTGCATGTGTCCGGGCGGCACCGTGGTGGCCGCCACCTCCGAACCGGAGCGCGTGGTCACCAACGGCATGAGTCAGTATTCGCGCAACGAGCGCAACGCCAACGCCGGCATCGTCGTCGGCATCACCCCCGAGCAGGACTATCCGGGCGGCCCGCTGGCCGGCGTGGAGCTACAGGAGCGTCTGGAATCGCACGCCTACGTACTCGGCGGGCGTAACTACGAAGCGCCGGGACAACTGGTTGGCGACTTTATCAAGGGCACGCCATCTACCGCCCTGGGTGAAGTGCAGCCGTCCTACAAACCGGGGGTGAAACTGGGCGATCTGGCGCCGTCGCTGCCGGATTTTGCCATCGAAGCAATCCGCGAGGCACTGCCGGCTTTCGGCAAGCAGATCAAGGGCTTCGACCTGGCCGATGCAGTGCTCACCGGCATCGAGACGCGCACCTCCTCGCCGGTACGTATCACCCGTGGCGATGACCTGCAGAGTCTGAATCTCAAGGGTTTGTACCCGGCAGGTGAAGGCGCCGGCTACGCTGGCGGCATTCTCTCGGCAGGCGTCGATGGCATTCGTGTTGCAGAAGCGGTGGCCAAGAGCATGCTTGGGCTGAATCGCTAAATCCTTTTCGCATCACCCACCCTGTAGGGTGGGTTAGCGGCGCCAAGCCTGTGAAGGTTCGGTCACCGCCATCGCAGCGCGCCGTGTAACCCACCAGGCGATGTTCCTGCGCTGCGCCAATGGTGGGTTACGGCGCAACTCAATCTTGCGAGCTAATCAGCCTTGCCGACAGGCGCCTAACCCACCCTACGGTCACCCGCCAATTAGGCGCGGAAGGCGCCTGACAGTGGCTCAGTGATCATCGTCCCACGGCTGGCCATGAGTACGCTCGGTCAGCTCGACCTTCTGCTGCATCGCCGCCTTGGACAGGATATGTGCGCTGACCGGTGCGGTGATGAACAGGAACAGGGTGATCAGCAACTCATGCAGGCTGAGGCTGCCGGTATGGTGCGCAAAGAACAGCATCGAGGCGATCAGGGTACCGCCGACACCCAGCGTGGTGGCCTTGGTCGGGCCGTGCAGGCGGGTGAAGAAATCCGGCAGTCGATACAGCCCGATGGCACCGACCAGGGCGAACAGGCTGCCGAGGATCAGGCAGGCGCAAATCAACAGTTCCAGCCAGAAAGGCATGGGCATTCTCCCTTAATCGATGATGTCGCCGTGCAGCAGGTGTTTACCCACTGCGACCGTACCGACGAAGCCCATCACCGCGATCAGCAGGGCAGCTTCGAAGAACAGATCCGAGGCCAGCCAGATACCGAACAGCACGATCAGCGCCAGTGCGTTGATGTAAAGCGTATCCAGCGCCAGGACACGGTCGACCACGCTCGGCCCCATGACCAGACGCGCAACGTTGAGCAGCATGGCCAGCGTAAGGATGCCCATGCACAGAAAGACTACGTTCTCGAGCATTCGAAAATCTCCAGCAGCGGTGCTTCGTAACGGCTCTTGATCTCGGCAATCAGCGCATCGTGGTCAGGCACGTCCAGGCCGTGTAGCAACAGCGTCTTGTGATCAGAGCTGAGCCCGGCAGACACCGTGCCTGGCGTCAGCGAAATGATGCAGGCCAGCGCAGCCAGAACGAACTCATCCTCGATCTCCACCGGCAACTCGACGAATGCCGGATTGAGCCGCGATTTCGGCCCCAGCACCAGCCTGACTACCTGCATGTTGGCCACGACGATGTCGAAGAATACCTTACCAATGAACAACAACAGCCCCAGCGGCTTGCGCACCCTGGGCACGTTCAGCAGAAAGTCGCCGCACAGGTGCACGATCGACCACCCCAGAAACAGCCCGAGCAGGATATGCCCCAGATTGAGGGTGTTGACCAGCAGCAGCCAAAGCACCGCCAGCACCAGCATCATGCGCGGGTGGGGGAAGAAACGCCTCATGCCGCACCTCCGGCAATGATCGACAGATAGGGTTGCAGATCGAGCAATTGCGCCGCAGCCGCCTCCAGATACGCCAGGATCGGCTTGGCGGCGATCAGCAGCAGCGGGCTGGCCAGCAACAGGCCCAGCGCCGCCAGCAGGCTGATGCGATCCGCCGGCTCGGCCTTGGACGGTGACGCGTCCGCGCCATGGCCCAGCCAGAACAGGCTGGTACCGGCGCGACTCAGCGCCACCAGGGTCAACAGACCGCCGATCAGCACTACCGGCCACAGGCTCCAGGCCTGCCAACCCGGCTCGGCCGCGCGCAGCAGCAACATCTTGCCGAGGAAGCCGGAGAATGGCGGCAGCCCGGCCACGGAAATGGATGCGAAGAAGAACATGCAACCCAGCACCAGCGGCTGGCGCAGCACACGCTCCTGCTGCAGATCACCGCCGGCGCTGTCGCGCTGGGCGACCACCAGGCCGGCCAGCAGGAACAACGCACCGCTGATCAGCGTGCTGTGCAGCATGTAGTAGAGCGCCGCACTCAGCGCCGCGGCATTACCAATGGCGAAGCCGGCCAGCAGAGTACCCACCGAAATCACCACCAGATAAGCCAGCAACGCCTGCAGCTGTCGCGCACCCAGGGCGCCGATCACGCCAAAGGCAATGGTCGGCAGTGCCAGCCACCAAAGCAGTTCATGACCGAGATTGGCCAGCGGCCCGGCCTGCTCGCCGAATATCAGGGTGAACACACGGACGATGGCGTAGAAGCCAACCTTGGTCATGATCGCGAACAAGGCGGCCACCGAGGCGGGCGCCGAAGCGTAGGCACGCGGCAGCCAGAAGCACAGCGGCAACACCGCAGCCTTGAGACCGAAGACGATCAGCAGCAGATAGGCGGCGGCCCTGATCAACGGTGCATCGGCGACATTGGCACTGGCTACGCGCGCCGCCAGGTCCGGCATGTTCAGGGTGCCGGTCAGGCCGTACAACAGGCTGACACCGATCAGGAAAAACGACGAACCCAACAGGTTGAGCACCACGTAGTGCACACCCGCCTTGACCTGATTGGCACGATTGCCATGCAGCAACAACGCATAGGAAGAGATCAGCAGGATCTCGAAGAATACGAACAGGTTGAACAGGTCAGCGGTGAGGAACGCACCGTTGATGCCGAGCAGTTGGAACTGGAACAGCGCATGGAAATTCGGCCCACGCTCGTCGTCGCCACGGCAGGCGTAGATCAGCGCCAGGCTGGCCAGGAGCGCGGTAACCAATAGCAGTGCAGCATTGAAGCGGTCGAGCAGCAGCATGATGCCGAACGGTGCCACCCAGTTACCCAGGGCATAGACCTGCAACTGCCCTGCCCCGGCCAGCACGACCAGGTACAGACACACCGGCAGCAACGCCACGCAGCCCACCAGGGAGATGCCCCGTTTGACCTCGCGCGACCAGCTGTGACCGACCAGCAGCAGCGCGCCGAAGAACAGCGGCAGGAGAATGGGGAGGATGATGGCGTGATTCATGCGCGCGGCTCCTCGCCATCGACGTGATCGGTTTTCAGCTCGCCCAGCCCGCGCAGGGCCAGCACCACGACGAAGGCGGTCATGGCAAAGCCGATGACGATAGCGGTCAGCACCAGCGCCTGCGGCAGCGGGTCACCGTACTCGGCGCTCTTGCCGATCACCGCCGGCACGCCCGTACCGAGGCGTCCCATGGCGAAGATGAACAGATTGACCGCATAGGAGATCAGGGTAAGCCCCATCACCACCGGGAAGATCCGCGCGCGCAGCAGCAGGTACACGCCGCTGGCCGTCAGCACCCCGAGGGTGATTGCGAATAATGCCTCCATATCAGATGACCTCCTTGCACGACTCGTCCTGACTGACATGGCCGATATTGGAAAGAATCAGCAGGGTCGCGCCGACGACCGCCAGGAATACCCCGAGATCGAAGAGGATCGCGGTCGCCAGCTCGATTTCGCCGATCAGCGGAATATGGAAATGACCGAACGCCGAGGTCAGGAACGGCGAGCCGAACGCCCAACTGCCCAGGCCGGTCAGCCCGGCGATCAGCACGCCCCAGCCGGCGGTGGCGTGATAGCTGAACTTTAGGCGCTCCTGGGTCCAGGTCACACCGTGGGAGATGTACTGCAGGATCAACGCCACCGAGGTGATCAGGCCGGCGATGAAGCCGCCACCCGGCAGGTTGTGACCACGCAGGAAGATGAACGCCGAAATCAGCAGCGCCATCGGCAGCATGGCGCGCGCCAGGTTGTCGAGGATCATCGGGTGGGCATCGGTCGACCAGGGTCGGCCGTTCTTGTCATGAGTCGGATGCGGCAGGTGCAGGCCATGCAGCAGCGCGTAGATGCCGATGGCGGCGATCGCCAGCACGGTGATCTCGCCGAGGGTATCGAAGCCGCGGAAGTCCACCAGGATCACGTTGACCACATTGGTACCGCCACCACCAGAGACGCTGTTCTCGAGGAAGAACGACGAGATGCTCTGATAAGGCCGGGTCAGCACGGCGTAGGTCAGCATCGCCACCATGGTGCCGCTGCCCAGGGCCAAGACCAGGTCGCGCAGGCCGCGCAGGCTGCTGGACTCGGCCGGGGTACGATCAGTCATGAAATACAGGGTCAGCATCAGCAGAATGATGGTCACCACCTCGACCGACAGCTGGGTCAGCGCCAGATCCGGAGCGGAGAAGCGGGCGAAGGCCAGTGCCACCATCAGACCAGCGGCGCTGAGGATCATCAGCGCCACCAGGCGGCGGCGGTGGAAAACCACGGTGAGCACCGCAGTCACCATCAGGATCAACATTCCCGTGACGGTCAGCGGATCGATCGGCGTCATCGCCACGCTACCGGTCAACTGCTCGAGCGGCGACAGCGCGATGATCACCAGGGTCAGGGCACTGCCCAGCATCCAGGCCAGGTAACGCTGCTGCGAGCCACTTTCCAGCAGCGCGGTAATGCGCACGGCCAAGCGCGTCGAGTAACGCACCACCTGGTCAAAGGCATCCTTGGCATCCAGGTTGGGCAAACCTTCATACCAGCGGAACAGCGGCTTGCGACAGGCATAGACGATGATCCCGCCGAACAGCGCAACGAAACTCATCAGGAGCGGCAGGTTGAAGCCGTGCCAGATGGCCAGGCTGTACTCAGGCAGCTCGCCACCCAGGGTCGAAGCGGCGGCGGCGGCCAACAACGGCGCTACCGTATAGGCAGGCACGATGCCGACCAGCAGGCAGAGGAACACCAGCACCTCGACCGGCACCTTCATGTAGCGCGGCGGCTCGTGCGGCGGATATTTGGGCAGGTCGATCGGCTCGCCATTGAAGAACACGTCGTGAATGAAACGCAGCGAGTAGGCTACCGAGAACACGCCGGCCAGGGTCGCGGCAGCCGGAATCACCCAGTTGAAACCGCCCAGCAGGTGCTGGTGCAAGGTTTCGGTGAAGAACATCTCCTTGCTCAAAAAGCCATTGAGCAGCGGCACGCCTGCCATGGCCGAAGCCGCCACCATCGCCAGCACCGCCGTATGCGGCATGTACTTCCACAAGCCGTTTATTCGCCGCATGTCGCGGCTACCGGTTTCGTGGTCGATGATGCCCGCGGCCATGAACAGCGAAGCCTTAAAGGTCGCGTGGTTGATGATGTGGAACACCGCCGCTACCGCAGCCAGGCGGGTATCCAGGCCGAACAGCAGGGTGATCAGGCCCAGGTGGCTGATGGTCGAATAAGCCAGCAGACCCTTGAGGTCATGCTGGAACAGCGCCATGCATGCGCCTACCAGCAGCGTGGCCAGGCCGGTCATGCTGACCATGTAGAACCACCACTCGGAACCGGCCAGTGCCGGGTACAGGCGCGCCAGCAGAAATACCCCGGCCTTGACCATGGTCGCCGAGTGCAGATAGGCCGATACCGGCGTCGGCGCCGCCATGGCGTGCGGCAGCCAGAAGTGGAACGGGAATTGCGCCGACTTGGTGAACACACCCAGCAGCACCAGCACCAGCGCCACCGGATACAACTCGTGCGCGCGGATGGCATAGCCGGCGGCCAGCACCTGCGACAGCTCAAAGCTACCGGCGATGTGGCCGATCAGCAGGATACCGGCGAGCAGCGCCAGACCACCGCCACCGGTGATTGCCAGCGCCATGCGCGCGCCCTTGCGGGCATCGGAGCGCGAACCCCAGAAGCCGATCAGCAGGAACGACGACAGGCTGGTCAGCTCCCAGAACATCAGCATCAGCAGCAGGTTTTCCGACAGCACCACACCGAGCATGGCGCCCATGAACAGCAGCAGGAACGCGAAGAAACGCCCCATGGGCTCGGTCTTGGCCAGGTAATAGCGCGCGTAGAGGATGACCAGCAGGCCGATGCCGAGAATCAGCAGGGCAAACAGAAAGCCCAGGCCATCGAGGCGCAGACTGAGATTCAGCCCCAGGTGCGGCAACCACTCCAGTTTGACCCGCAGCACCTCACCGGCGAACACCGCCGATTGGTGGTTGAACAGCAGCACCAGCGCCACCACGGGCGCGAGAGCCGCAGCCGCAGCACAGGCCGAGCGTCCAAGCCGCTCGGTGAGTACCGGCAGAAATAAACCAAGAAATGGCAAGGCGACAATCAGCGCAAGCGCCATCGGAAAAACCCCTTATGCAGGCACGTCAGGTCGTGTGATCCAGCTACGAGAACTGGAGTCGCAACTCCCTGACGGTGATAGTTCATGCACCACAACGGATCAGCTAAGTCGTTGTCGGCACAAGCATAACGGCCGATTATCCATAACTATCAACGCAACGTCATGCATTGAATTATCGTTGAACACACTTGGTTACACGCATGTCGATTCAGCGCTGCGACGACCGCCCCACCACTATAGCCGGACACAAAAAAGCCGGAGCAGCCTTGACTGCTCCGGCTCATATCTACAGCGATCAGTGCGTGACGCGACTGGTGCCGTTGACGGTCATGATGCGCACGCGCTCGCCGACACGGAACACCTGGTTCGGTTCGACTTCCTGCACGTAGGCGCGCATGGTGCCATCGTCCTCGCGCACGGTGATTTCAACACCCTGAGTGCGCGTCAGGCCTTCTTCGGCCGCGGCACCAAGCAGGCCACCGGCAACGGCACCAACAACGGCCATCACCGCGCTGCCACGCCCGCCACCCAGGCCGCTGCCACCGATACCACCGACCACGGCGCCGGCACCAGCGCCGATCGGCGTCTTGGTACCTTCGATCTTCACCGGGCGCAGCGACTCGATGGTGCCCATGCGTACCGTTTGCACCGCTCGGGCCTCGTCGCGGCTGTAGGTGTCGCCGGTCAGGCTGGACTGGCAGCCGCCAAGGGCCAGCAGCGCGGCCAGCGAGGTGATGAGCAGAGTGGGTTTACGCATAGCAATTCCTCCAGAGGTATCCTGATCCATTAGACGCCGGGCGCGCGTAACTGTCACGGCTGAGTCTTAACAATTGTTAACTCAGACAGACCGAGTTCAGCTAGGTTCGTCCTGTCAGGATCGGGCGAGGCGCCAGAGCCGCGCGATATCCGTGGCGCGTGCCTGCAATTCGCCTGCCGCGCCAGCCATCGCCTGCTCCAGCGACAGCGGTCCCGGCGCCAGGCTGAACGCTGCCTCGATACCCGCCTCGTACAACGCCTGATAGTTTTCGCCCAGGCTACCGGACAAGGCGATAACCGGCACCCCGGCCGCGCGCGCCACACGTGCCACACCCACAGGGGTCTTGCCATGCAGGGTCTGGGCATCCATGCGCCCTTCCCCGGTAATCACCAGGTCTGCATTCTCCACCGCCGCGGCGAGGCCGGACAGTTCAGCTACCAGCTCGATACCGGGCCGGAAACTCGCCTTGAGAAAAGCCCGCGCAGCGAAACCGAGCCCGCCAGCGGCACCGACACCTGGAAACTCGGCGTGATCCTCACCTAGCGTGGCGGCGGCAATGCGGGCGAAGCGGCCAAGCGCGGTGTCGAGCTCGGCGACATGTTCAGGCGTCGCGCCCTTCTGTGGACCGAATACGGCAGAAGCGCCGCGCGGCCCGCACAGGGGATTGTCGACATCGGCGGCGACTTCGATCTGCACCTTGAGCAGGCGTGCATCGAGGCTGCTCAGGTCGAGCTGATCGAGGCTCGCCAACGCTGCACCGCCTGGCGACAGCTGGTTTCCCTGGGCATCGAGAAAACGCACGCCCAGCGCTTGCAGCAGTCCGAGACCGGCATCGTTGGTGGCGCTGCCGCCCAGGCCCAGAATGATTCGGGTGGCGCCGGCGTCCAGCGCCTCGCGGATCAACTCACCCGTGCCGAAGCTGCAAGCCAGGCGAGCGTCGCGCTGCTCGCGCGGCACCCAATGCAGGCCGCTGGCCGCAGCCATCTCGATGACCGCAGTGCCCTGCCCCAGCCAGCCCCAATGCGCCTTGACCGGTGCGCCCATGGGGCCGCGCACTTCGTGTTCACGGCGCTCGCCGCCAACGGCTGCCAACAGCGCATCGACCGTACCCTCACCACCGTCGGCCATCGGCCGCAGCAGACATTCGGCGTCAGGGAACACCTGCTGCCAGCCGCGTGCGATGGCAGCAGCCACGTCGGGTGCGCTAAGACTCTCCTTGAAGGAATCAGGAGCAATGACGATTTTCATGGTAGGTACCTCGAAAGGAGGCAGGCGACCTCTGGTCGCCTGCCGGTAAAGCCTGTTCTGAAAAAGCCATTTATCGTCGCTCCCGCGAAGGCGGGAGCCCAGGACGCTCAGATTCTGGATTCCCGCCTGCGCGGGAATGACGGCTTTTTGCAGAGTGTCCCAAAGCGAATTACAGCAGAACCAGGCTGAGCAGCCAGACAGCGGCCATGCCGGCCACGCCCTGAATCAGGGTGGCCATGGTCTGGGCACGATAAGCGGTCGCCACTTTCATGCGGCTGAACTGGGTCACGACCCAGAAGAAGCTGTCGTTGGCGTGGGATACGGTCATGGCGCCGGCGCCGATGGCCATCACGGTCAGCACCCGGCCCATCTCGCTGTCGAGGCCCAGGTTGCCCAGCAGCGGCGCCACCATCGCCGAGGTGGTGACCAGCGCCACGGTGGAAGAACCCTGCGCACTCTTCAGCGCAGCAGCCACCAGGAACGGCATGAACAGACCGATGCCCAGCGCCGACAGGGTGTCACCGAGGTAACCAGTCAAGGCGGTAGCCTTGAGGATGGCACCGAAGGCGCCACCGGCACCGGTGATCAGCAGGATCGGCGCAGCCTCTTTCAGGCCATGAGCGACATAATCATGGAACTGCTGACGCTTGCCTTCGCCCTTGAGCAGCGAGCAGGCCAGCACCAGACCGACCAGCAACGCAGCGACTGGCTGACCGAGGAAGCTCAGCACTTCGAAGAAGGCGCCGGTGCCGAAGGGCTTGCTCGGGAAAGCCGCGACCGAGCCCAGGCAGATCAGTACGATCGGCACGAAGATCGGCGAGAACGCCTGCCACGCGCTGGGCAGCTTGCCGTAGCGAGCACGCAGCGCGTCGAAGTCGACGTCATCGGCGAGCAACTCACTCGGCGCTTCTTCCAGCAGCTCCTGATCGTTCTGCTTGAGGAAGCGGTTGGCCCAGAACATACCGGCCACGGCAGTGACCGCTGCCACCAGCAGGCCAACCAGGATCACCAGGCCCAGGGACGTTTCCAGCCCCAGGTTACCAGCCGCGGCGATCGGGCCGGGGGTCGGCGGCACGAAGGTGTGAGTGGCGTACAGGCCGGTCGCCAGAGCGACGCTCATGGCCACCACGGACACCTTCATGCGTGCGGCCAGGGCATTCTTCAGCGAGTTGAGAATGACGTAGCCGGAGTCACAGAACACCGGAATCGACACCAGATAACCGATGATCGACATGGTCAGCGTGGGGAAGCGTTGGCCCAACAGACGAATCACTGTCTCGGCCATGGTGATCGCGGCGCCGCTACGCTCGAGGATGACGCCGATGATGGTGCCGAGCACGATGACGATACCGATGTAACCGAGAATGCCGCCGAAACCGGCAGTCATGGTCTTGATGATTTCGCCACTGGGCAGCTGATAGGCAAAGCCGGCGATCAGCGCGGCAGCCAGCAGCGCCAGAAAGGGGTGCAGTTTCAAACGGGTAGTGGACAGCACGATGAACGCGATCAGTGCCACCAGAATCAGGACCAGGCCCATGACCAGTCTCCTCATTGTTGTTATGGCGGGCGCATGGCCCGGATGGGAATGCCGAGAGGCGCCACATTGTGGCTCAGCCACCCCCAGCCTTGCCCTGTGCGCTGGCACTAAAACAGCCGCAGCCACGCGCAGGAGGCTGTGCAATCGCACAAAGCCATCTGCCCGCCTTTACCAGCGGGAGCGGATTACCGAGCGTTCAACTGATCCTTCGCGGCGGGTTCCAGCAATCCCAGCCCCAAGGATAGCTGCAGGCGCTGATCCAGCCGGTTGAGATCCAGGCCGCTGAGCTCGGCGATACGTTCCAGGCGATAGCGCAAGGTATTGCGATGAATGCCCAGTTCCTGGGCACAGGTCTGCACCTGACCGTCATGTGCGCACCAGGCCTCCAGCGTCGCGCGCAGCGTACCCTGCGGGTCCTGCGCCAGGACCTGGCGCAGGGGCGCCAGCCAGCCCTGTAGCAGCCAGCTGTGGCGTTGGGCATAGAGCAGCGTCGGCAGACGCAATTCGTCCAGACGCAGCAGGCGGCGACTAGGAAAACGCGCCTGACCATAGGCCTGAAGATCGCGCAGGACCAGGCTGGCCTGGCGCAGCTCGGTCAGATCATGCAGCGGATCGCTGAGCGCCAGCGAGCTCACACCCCACTCGCGTTCGTCAGCCTGTTGCAGCCAGGCGCGATCATCGCGCGTGGTGCTGTAAGGCCGACACCAGAGCAGCTCATGACGCCCGAGCGGCGCTACCAGATGTTCACTCTTGCCCCCCAGTGCGGCGAGCAGACGAGCCTGACGCGGCAGCGGATCGCCCTCTCCATCGAGTTGCAGCAGGCACATCTGTCGCGGCCAGGTCAGTTGCAGGCCTAGGCGTTCGGCATCGACCTCGAGACTGGACAGGCGCAGCATGGGGTCGAGCAGCTGTCGCAACCAGGCCTCCTGCTGATGCCGCTGCCAGTGCCGCTCGGCCTGCAACACGCGATGCTCGACCAGCATCTCCGCAGCCATACGCACCAGCTCGGCATAGGGCCGCACGATCTCGGGGTCACCGGTGATACCGAGCACGCCAATCAGGCGTTCGGCATGCAGCAACGGCAGGTTGACACCGGGTTTGACGCCACGCAGGCAGGCTGCTGCCTGCGCATCGATCTCCACCACGCGTCGATTGGCCAGCACCAGCTGCGCGCCCTCATGGCGGGTATGCAGCCGACTGGGGTCGCCACTGCCGATGATCATGCCCTGCGCATCCATCACATTGATGTTGTACGGCAGGATAGCCATGGCGCGGTCGACAATATGCTGCGCCAGGGTGGAGTCGAGTTCGAGCATCGGGAACGGCCTCGCTAATGAGGTCGCCATTGTAGGCCGTTGGACAGGCCAATGCGCTGGAGAGCCCGAGCAATCCTCGGGCTACTGCAGACGTTTCACTCGGCGCTTGGTTGCTCGACGCTGCCTACGGCGGTGTCATTCGCCGGCACTTTCGCCTTGGCTTGGTTACGCCGCGCTTCCATGCGATGCCGCCTGGCCTGCTGCCGGGCGTGCAACGCCTGCCCGGCCGTCACCACACCAACGGGTTGGCCTTGCAGGTCCAGACGCGGCGCGTTCTCGGTCATCGCAGACCAGTAGCGCCCGCCGCGACACCAGGCGGCAATACCCAGCTTGAGCTGCTCAAGGCTGATGCCGAGCAGCGATAGATGCTGCTCGGCATCCTTGAGAATGCCTTCTTTCAGCGGCACCTTGGGCGCGGGGTTGACCGGGAAAGCCAGAGGGAAATGCTTCTGCAGCCGCCAGATCGCCTCGACAGCCGGATCCTGCTCTCGGGTCTTGGCCTTTTGCGGTTGCTTGCGCTTTTGCGGCTTGGTGCCTTCGCTCTTTGCCTGCTGTACCTGCTCTACCTGCTTTTTCTCGGCTCGCAGGCGGTCACGTAGCTCGGCTAGTTGTTCAAAACCCATCGTTCGGTTCGCAGCGTCCTGGTTGGTTCGTGGCGCAAGGGTATCGTATGTGCTCGCTTCTTACAGCCTTATTGGCTGCTGACGTGCCCGGTGGTAGTGGTCGGGCAAGCGCTTGGCGAGTTGCCATGCACAAGATTCTCCAGCAGCCTGATTTCACCGACCTGCCACCTATCAAGGCGCCAAGCGCTCACGAATCCAGGCTTCGCCCTGCAGACGATAGTTGAGGCGATCATGCAGGCGACTTGGCCTGCCCTGCCAGAACTCGATGCGTTCAGGCAGCAGGCGGTAGCCGCCCCAGTGCGGCGGGCAGTGAGGCGCCTGGTTGAGGAAGCGTTTTTCGGTTTCCGCCAGCAAGCTCTCCAGCTCGGCACGGTCACGGATCACCCGGCTCTGCGGCGAGGCCCAGGCGCCGATGCGACTACCCAGCGGGCGCACTTGGAAGTAACCGTCGGATTCGGCCGGGGTGACACGCTCGACACGACCTTCGATACGCACCTGGCGCTCCAGACTCGGCCAGAAGAAGGTCATGGCGGCGAAGGGACGGGCCGCCAGCTGACGACCCTTGGCACTGTCATAGTTGCTGAAGAAGGTGAAGCCACGTTCGTCCAGGCCCTTGAGCAGCAGCACGCGGCAGTGGGGGCGGCCCTGTTCGTCGACGGTGGCCAGGGTCATGGCGTTGGGCTCGACCGGCAGTTGCTCGGTCTTGACCGCGTCATCGAACCACTGACGAAACAGGGCAAAGGGTTCCAGCGGGGCCTGGGCTTCGCTCAGACCGTCGCGGGTGTAGTCGCGGCGCATATCGGCCAAAGTCTGGGTCATGGCAGTTCCTCACAGAGGGGAAATGCCGCCAAGCTTACTCCGACTTGCTGATTTTTCCTTGATCTGCAGCAGCTACCTTGGGCGCATCCTTGAACTCCGACTGGGCCGGCTGGCTGTACTTGGCGATCAGACCCTGCATGGTGTCACGCGAGGTCAGAAGGATTTCCACACGGCGGTTGAGGGCACGGCCGGCAGCGCTGTCGTTGGCCGCGCGCGGCATGTCGGAGCCCAGGCCCATGACCTGCAGACGGTTCTGCTTGAGGCCACTGAGACGGAAGATGGAGGTCACGGCACGCGCGCGCTGCTGGCTGAGGTCGCGGTTCTTCGCATCGTCACCGCTGCTGTCGGCGTGGCCGAGGACCACCACGGCGATGTCTTCGTCGCTCTCCAGCAGCTTGGCTACGCGGGTGATCGGGCCCAGGCTGGCGGGCAGGAGCATGTGCGGACGGTCCGGGTTGAAGGAGCCCTGCACCGGTGCGGTTACCACCAACAGATTTTCCCGACGCTCAAACTCGAACTGGCTGCCCTTGACCGCTTCGCGCAGCTTCGGCTCGTACTCGTCGAGCCAGGCGCGAGTCACCTGAGGCGCAGGCATCGCTGCCGGCTTGGCGACTTCCTTCTTCTCCGAGCCAGCGCAGCCGGCGATCAGCAGGCAGCAGGTAAAGGCAAAAATCTTGTTGGCACGCATGAAGCCCCCGAGGTCAAACAGATCTAATGGTCGATTCGTTATGGTTGTTGCGGAACGATTGGCGCGAGTTTAGCCGTTCAATCAGATACAGTCCGCAATCTGACGTGCAAGTTTCTGCGCGCGAGGGTCCATCAAGACGAACGGTCCTAGATTGTTGATCACGAAGCCGAATGCCAAGTCCCGTTCCGGGTCGGCAAAGCCGCTGGACCCACCGGCACCGGGATGACCGAAGGCTTTGGCCCCCATGCCGTAGGTGGCGTTGGCCACATCGGCCTGATCAAGCATGCAGCCAAGGCCGAAACGGGTACGGGTGAGCAGGGTCTTGTCATCACCGACGCTGTGCTCACGAGTCATCTCATCGAGCAGGTCGCCATCAAGCAGGCTGCCGTCGAGCAGACCTGCATAGAAGCCCGCCAGGCTGCGCGCGTTGCCATGACCATTGGCCGCCGGTTGCTGCATGCGCCGCCATTCCGGCTTGTTGGTGCTGGTCATGATCGACGGCGGGTTGGTGAACGAGCGGGTGCTCATGGCGCTGGCGTCGCTCATCATCACCTTGAGCAGGCGCTGCGCGGCGGCGTCGCCAATATTGCCCTTGCCACGGGCGATATGGGCAACGCGGTCGAATTCGCTGTCGGCCAGGCCGACATGAAAATCCAGACCCAGGGGCCTGGCGATACGCGCAGCAATGCTCTCGCCCGGGCCACGGCCATCGACCCGGCGAATCAGCTCACCGATCAGCCAGCCGTAGGTGATGGGCGCGTAACCATGGCCCTCGCCCAGCGGCCACCAGGGCTGTTCGGCCGCCAGCGCGTCGGTCATGGTCTGCCAGTCGTACAGCGCCTCGGCGGGCAGCAACTGACGCAGCGCCGGCAAGCCGGCCTGATGGCAAAGCAGATGGCGTACTCTGATGCGTTCCTTGCCGGTGGCAGCGAACTCCGGCCAGTAGCGCGCCACCGGCGCATCCAGATCGAGCTTGCCCTCGCCCACCAGTTGCAGGGCCGCCACCGCGGCAAAGGGCTTGGTGCAGGAAAACAGATTGGCGATGGTGTCGCTGTGCCAGGCCTGCTGGCCGTCCTTATCCATCACCCCAGCCCACAGATCGACCACGGTTTCGCCGCCGACTTTCACGCACAGGGCCGCACCCCGCTCCTGTGTGTCCTCGAAGAGTGCAGCGAATGCGTCTCTCACCGCTTCGAAGCGTAAGTCGAAATAACCCTGAATCTGCACGCTGCTCTCCCGTTACCTTGCTCGGCCAGATATGGCCAGTGATGTCAGCCACCTATCATGCAATGTTCTGAAACTTCATAAAATAGCGATGCCCGATTGGTTTTCCCTATGCTGAAAAAGCGTGGCCTGATCTGACCGATACGCCCTGCATCCCGAGTCAGACCGACAACCGTCGGCTACAGGTGGGCATGGCAGGCAGGCCGTCTTGGATCGACGCCCGGTACAGGAGAAACCAGTGCTCTACCTACTGTCCCTGATTGCCCTGGCTGCAATACTGGCACCAGGCCTGACGCGTCTGCTGGGTGCCCGCACTGGCTGGCTGCTGATGCTGGCACCGCTGGCGGCTTTTATCTGGTTCACTCAACAGATACCGCTGATCGCCGACGGCGGCGCTGTGATGCAGAGCGTCAGCTGGATTCCGGCGTTAGGTATCAACCTGAGCCTACGCCTGGACGGCCTCTCGCTGGTATTTGCCCTGCTGATCAGCGGCATCGGCAGCCTGATCGTGCTGTATGCCAGCAGTTACCTGTCCAGCCACACTCACCTCGGCCGCTTTCACGCCTACCTGTTGGTGTTCATGCTGGCGATGCTCGGCCTGGTGCTGGCCGACGATCTGGTGGCGATGTTCGTATTCTGGGAGCTGACCAGTATCGCCTCCTTCCTGTTGATCAGCTTCCAACATGAAAAGGCCGTCTCGCGCCGCGCGGCGCTGCAGGCGCTGCTGATCACTGGCGGCGGCGGTCTGGCCCTGCTGGCGGGGCTGATCCTGCTTGGCGGCGCCACCGGCAACTGGCAGTTCTCCAGCCTCAGCGCCGAACAGATCGAAGGCCATGTCCTGCTGCCGGCGATCATCGGCCTGGTGCTGCTGGGTTGCTTCACCAAATCGGCGCAGGTGCCCTTCCACCTGTGGCTGCCCAACGCGATGAACGCGCCGACGCCGGTGTCGGCCTATTTGCATTCGGCAACCATGGTCAAGGCCGGTATCTACCTGCTGGCGCGACTCAATCCGGTACTCGGCGGCTCGGTCGGCTGGGGTACGCTGCTGATCACCATTGGCGCCGCCACGGCGGTGCTCGGTGCCTTCCTCGCCTTCCGCCAGACCGACCTCAAGCGTTTGCTGGCTTACACCACGGTCACCGTACTCGGTCAGTTGACCATGCTGATCGGCACCAACACCAGCTATGGCCTGCAGGCGTTCATCCTCTATCTGGTGGCACACTCTCTCTATAAAGGCGCGCTGTTCATGGCCGTCGGCGCCATTGATCACGCCACCGGCACCCGCGAATTGGCACGCCTGGGCGGTTTGATCCGTTTCATGCCATTGACCGGCACGGCAGTGGCCCTGGCGGCATTCTCCAATGCCGGCCTGCCGCCGTTCTTCGGCTTCATCGCCAAGGAGTTCAAGTACAGCGGCCTGATCGAGATGGGTCATATCGGCTGGGCGGTAACGCTGGTGATGATCCTGACCAACGCCCTGCTGTTCGCCGCTGCCGGCCTGGTCTTCCTGCAGACCTTCCTCGGCAAGCGTGGCGACTATCCGCGCATGCCGCACGAAGTCGGCTTGCCGATGTGGCTGGGGCCGATGCTGCTGGCCATCGGCGGTTTCCTGCTCGGCGCCTGGAATGCCTGGCCGGAAACCTGGCTGGTGAACAATGCGGTGCAGGCCGTGGCACGTGGCCCGGTGGATGTACACCTGTATCTGTGGGGCGGTATCACCCCGGCGCTGCTGGCCAGCTTGCTGACCGTATCGCTGGGCGTATTGTTCTATGTGATGCGCGATCGGGTACGGCAGTTGCTGGACCGTGCCAACGCGGCCTGGAACGTCAGCGGCGACCTGATCTGGGATCGCCTGCTCAAACGTGTGTTCCATTTCGCCGGCCTGCTTGCCGCGCGCTTCCAGCACGGCTCATTGCGCCAGCATCTGGTATTGCTGGCCCTGGCGGTTGGCGGCTTGCTGGCGGTTGGCTTGCTACCCGCCCTGCCACAGTTGCTGCAGGGCAGCTACAGCCCGATCTCGCCACTGGGGCTGGCCGGCTGCCTGCTGGCCCTGGCTGGCGGCGTGGCGGCGGCATTCCTGCCCGGTCGCCTGACCTTGCTGGCCGCACTGGGTGCCTGCGGCCTGGGCCTGGCGCTGGTGTTCGTTTCGGTCAACGCACCGGACGTAGCGATGACTCAGCTGATGGTGGAAACCCTCAGCCTGATCTTCCTCGCCCTGGTCTTTCGCAAAATGCCCACGGTGCCGGCCAGTGGCGCCCGCGCGCCCTGGAAGCGCCGTCTGCATGCCAGCGTGGCGATCCTCTTCGGCCTCAGTGTGGCCGGCGCCCTGCTGCTCGCGGTGAGCCTGCCGCTGCCGGGCGAAATCGCCCAGTGGTATCAGGCCAACAGCCTGCCGGGCGGTCATGGCCATAACGTGGTCAACGTAATTCTGGTGGACTTCCGCGCCTTCGATACCCTCGGCGAAATCCTCGTGGTCGCGCTCTCGGCCCTTGCCGCCGCCAGTTTGCTCGGCACCGGCCGACGCTTCGGCGGCGAGCACAGCGGCGAAGACGCCTTCACCTCGCCGCTGCTGCGCCAAGGCCTACGCCCGCTGGCCTGGTTGATGATGGCCGCCTCGCTGCTGGTGCTGTGGCGCGGGCACAACCTGCCCGGTGGCGGTTTCATTGGTGGCTTGGTGGCGGCCTGCGGCCTGATCCTGCTGGTGCTGACCTACGGCCACGGGCAGATTCGCCGGGTGCTGCCGCTAGCGCCGGCGCAGCTGATCGGTATCGGCCTGGGTTGTGCTGCGGGCGCCGGTATCCTCGGGCTGATCGCCGGCAGCGCCTTTCTTACCGGTCTCTGGACCTTCCCTGGCGAGCTGCCGCTGGGTACGCCCTTGCTCTTCGATATCGGCGTTTTCCTCACCGTGTTCGGCTCTGCCCTGCACATGATCGACAAGCTCACGGGAGTTCGCCAGTAATGGAATGGCTAGCTGCAATCACCACCGGTGGCCTGGCGGGTCTGGGCCTGTGGATGCTTCTGGATCGCAACCTCAAGCGTGTCGTACTGGGGATTGTGGTTCTGGGTAATGCAATCAACCTGGGGGTTCTCACCGCCGGCCGTTTCTTCGGTGAACGCCCGGCCTTCGTCGAGGCCGGCAACGCTGCCAGCACGGCCAACCCACTGCCGCAGGCACTGGTACTGACGGCCATCGTCATCGGCTTCAGCCTGTTCATCTTCACGTTGGCACTGCTCAAACGCACCCGCGAACTGCACGGCGACAAGACCACCGACTCGGTCAGCGCAATCACCGAGCAACCGGCACCGGACTGGCACGACAGCGAGCACGAACAGGACGCCCAGGGTGCGGAGGCTCGCCGATGAATCACGCGCTACTCGTTGCCCCGATTCTCATCCCGCTGTGCAGCCTGTTGCTGGCAATCATCCTGCGCCGCCATCTGCTGGCCGTGCGCGTGCTCAGCCTGACGGGTGCCGTGCTGCTGCTGGCCGTTGGCCTGATGCTGGTGTGGCAGGCTGCGCAAGGCGTGGTGCTCAGTGGTCAGGTCGGCGGCTGGCAGGCGCCCTTCGGCATCAGCCTGGTGATCGACCGGCTGTCGGCGGTGATGATCGCCATCAGCGCCCTGGTCGCGCTGGTCACCCTGCTCTATGGCGTGGCCAAGGACAACGACAGCAAGATCGGTCGCGACTTTCATCTGTTCATCCAAGGTCTGCTGACCGGCATCTGCGGCGCCTTCATCACCGCTGACATCTTCAACCTCTATGTCTGGTTTGAAGTACTGCTGATCGCCTCCTTCGCCCTGATGGCATTGGGCGGTGGCAGCCGTCGGCTGGCCGGCAGCATGACCTATGTGGCGCTGAACCTGTTCGCCACGCTGATCTTCCTGCTCTCCGCCGGCCTGGTCTACGGCGCCAGCGGCACGCTGAACATGGGCGAGCTGGCCATGATCATGCGTAGCGGTGAGGCGCCACCGGGCGTAACACCGGCGCTGCTGCTGATGCTGCTGTCGTTCGCCATCAAGGCCGCGCTGTTCCCGGTATTCGGCTGGCTGCCGGCCACCTATCACGTCGCCCTGACGGCGGTTTCGGCGATGTTCGCCGGGCTCCTGACCAAGGTCGGCGTGTACGCGCTGATCCGCCTGGTGACCCTGCTCTGGCCGGAGCATGGCCTGCCGCATCAACTGCTGCTGTGGGTCGCCTGCGCCACCATGCTGGTGGGCGTGCTCGGCGCGGCGGCGCAGACCGAGGTGCGCCGTATCCTGTCGTTCCATATCGTCAGCCAGGTCGGCTACATGATCCTCGGCCTGGCGCTGGCCACGCCGCTGGCCCTGGCCGGTGCGGTGTTCTATCTGATCCACCATATCGTGGTGAAGGCCAACCTGTTCTTCATCGGTGGCCTGGCGGCGCGCATCTGCGGCTCCGAGCGCCTGGCCGACATGGGCGGGCTGTACAAGCGCATGCCCTGGCTGGCGCTGCTCTTTGCCATTCCGGCGCTGTCGCTGGCCGGCATCCCGCCGCTGTCCGGTTTCTGGGCCAAGTTCCTGCTGGTCAAGGCCAGCCTGGATGCCGCGGCCTGGTGGGCGGCGGGCATCGCCCTGCTGACCGGCGTGTTCACCCTGCTATCGATGAACAAGATCTGGAACGAGGCCTTCCTCAAGCCTCATCCGCGCGGTGAAGAGGCGCTGCAAAGGGTGACTGGCATGCGCGCGGCCTGGGTGGGCATGAGCGCCCTGGCACTGCTGACCGTGCTGATCGGCCTCGGCGCCGGCCCGCTGATCGACTATGCCGTGGCGGCTGCCGCGCAACTCGCCGACCCGCAAGCCTATCTGCAACCCTTCACTGGCGCAGGAGGTACCTGATGCTGTTCATCATCCATTTGCTGGCCAGCGTCGGCCTGGCCTGGAGCCTCGGCGCCGCTCATCTCGGCGGTGGCCTGCTGGCCTTCGCCCTGCTCTACCTACTCGCTCGCCTGCTGGGCCTGGCAATCGGACGCCTGCGCCGTTACGCACGCAGCCTGGAGCATGGTGTGAGCTTCTGCTTGTGGTTCATTGCCCAGGTGTTCCTCGCGACTTACCACGTCGCCACTCTGGTGCTGGCGCGTCGGGTCGATGTGGAACCAGCAGTGCTGGCCTACCCGGTGACCCGCCGCGAAGTGGACAAGGTGACCCTGCTCGGCACCCTGCTGACCCTGACCCCCGGAACCCTGGTCCTGGAGTATGACCAGGACCAGGGCCTGCTTTATATCCATGCACTCGATGCCCGTCACCGCGAGGACGTGACCGACACGCTGGCCGAGCTTGAGCGCCGCCTGCTGGCCTGGCTCGACGCGGGCAAAGCCGAAGGAGTGAATCCATGACCTTGCATCTGGCCGGCGCCGCCTGGGTACTACCCCTGGCAGCAGTCCTGCTCGCGCTGAGCGGACTGATCATCTTATATCGCCTGTTGCGCGGGCCGAGCCGACCTGATCGCGCTGTGGCCATCGATGCCCTGACCCTGCTGGCTGTCGCGACCATGGCATTGCTGTGCCTGATACGCGGCGAGGCGCTGTTCATCGACGTCGCCGTGCTACTGGCACTGGTGTCGTTTCTCGGCACGGCGGCTTTTGCCTTCCTGTTCGATGATGCCCACAGCCAGATGCCGGAGAAGAGCGAGGAACGCCCATGAACGAAGTACAAGCCTGGCTGGCCTCGCTGTTGGTGCTGAGCGGCGCGGTGATCTCTCTGCTCGGTGCGATTGGCGTGTTGCGCCTGCCCGATAGCTACAGTCGCATGCATGCGGCGAGCAAGGCAGGCGTGCTCGGCGCCGTGCTGCTACTGGGCGCAGTGGCCTTGGCCAGCAGTGGCGAGCTGGCCCTGGAGGCCTTTATCGGCCTGCTGATTCTGCTGGCCAGCGCCCCGCTGGCGGCGCACGCCATCGCCCGTGCCGCGCACCGCGCCGGTATTCGGCCGACGCTGGGGCGCTTGGGCGATGAGCTGGAGCAGCGCAACAGGGATGGTGAATAGATCAGTCAGTCGATCTGCCGGCGAAACGGCGGCAAGGCATTGAGGATGGCCTTGCCGTAGCGTTGGGTCACCACACGGCGATCCAGCAACGTGATGGTGCCGCGGTCGGCCTCGGTACGCAGCAGGCGACCGCAGGCCTGCACCAGGCGCAGCGAGGCATCCGGTACGGCGATTTCCATGAAGGGATTGCCGCCACGCGCCTCGATCCACTCGGCCAGCGCCGCCTCCACCGGGTCGTCCGGGACGGCAAAGGGAATCTTGGCGATCACCACGTGCTCGCAGTAGGCACCGGGCAGGTCGACACCCTCGGCGAAACTGGCCAGGCCGAACAGCACGCTTTCCTCACCTGAATCGACACGCGCCTTGTGCTTGTTCAGGGTCTCCTGCTTGGACAGGTTGCCCTGGATGAACACCCGTTTGCGCCAGTCGCGATCCAGGCCGTCGAACACCTCCTGCATCTGCTTGCGCGAGGAAAACAGCACCAGCGTGCCGCGACTGCCGGCCACCAGGTTCGGCAGCTCGCGGATGATGGCCGCCGTGTGCGCAGCCGCCTCGCGCGGGTCGGCCTTCAGATCCGGCACGCGCAGCAGGCCGGCATCGGCGTGGTGGAAAGGGCTCGGCACGATGGCGGTGACCGCCACCTTGGGCAGCCCGGCACGCATGCGGTAGCGGTCGAAGGTGCCCAGCGCGGTCAGGGTAGCGGACGTCACCAGGCAGCCGTGGGCGACATTCCACAGATTGCGGCGCAGCGTCTCGGCGGCGAGGATCGGGCTGGCGTTGACCTCGATGTCGTATAGCGCACCGCTCTCGGCCAGGGTCAGCCAGCGTGCCATCGGCGGGCTTTCCTCAGGGTCCTCGGCGGTGAAAGCCAGCCACAGCTCCCAGTTGCCCTTGGCGCGGGCCATCAGGCTGCCGAACAGCGGATACCACTCCTCGGCCTGATGGCTGGCGATACCCACTGCCCCCTCACCGTCCATGGCTTCCTTGAGCAGCTCGGTAACGCCGGTGAACAGATCGTTGAGCTTGGAGAACCCTTTCTTCAGCTCCAGCCCCAGCTCGGTGAGGTGTTGCGGTACCACACCGCCGACGAAGCGGTGGCGCGGACGCTCGCGCCCTTCCATGTCCTCGCCGGCCTTGAAGTCGGCAATCTCTTCACAGGCCGTGAACATGAACTGCTGCTGGGTCTTCAGCTCACGGGCCAGCTCCGGCACCTGTTCGATCAGGCGACCGAGATCGCCAGGCAACGGATTCTGCGCCAGCAGCTTGGTCAGGTTCTTGTCGATCTGGGTCAGCCAGTCGGCGGTTGAGCGCAGGCGGGTGAAATGGGCGAAGTGGCCGATGGCCTTGTCAGGCAAATGGTGGCCTTCGTCGAACACATAGATAGTCTCACGCGGGTCGGGCAGCACCGCGCCGCCGCCGAGCGCCAGGTCCGCCAGCACCATGTCGTGGTTGGTGACGATCACGTCAACCTTGCCCATGCCCTCGCGCGCCTTGTAGAAGGCGCACTGCTGGAAATTCGGACAGTGGCGATTGGTGCACTGGCTGTGATCGGTGGTCAGCTGCGCCCAGCGGCTGTCCTCCAGTTCCTCCGGCCAGCTATCGCGATCACCGTCCCATTTGTTGCCGGCGAGCTTCTCGATCATCGCGGTGAACAGCTTCTGCCCCTGCTCGTCGACGTCGATGCGAAAGCCTTCTTCCTCGAACAATTGCGCCGTGGCGCTCTGCGCGGCGCCGTCCTGCAGCAGATGATCGAGCTTGGACAGGCACAGATAACGCCCACGCCCCTTGGCCAGGGCGAAGCTGAAATTCAGACCGCTGTTGCGCAACAGATCCGGCAGATCCTTGTGCACGATCTGCTCCTGCAGGGCGACCGTCGCGGTGGCGATCACCAGACGCTTGCCGGCAGCCTTGGCCGTGGGGATGGTGGCCAGGCTGTAGGCGACCGTCTTGCCAGTACCGGTGCCAGCTTCCACCGCGACCACGGCCGGCTCGCCCAGGCGCTTGCCCTCGTCGTCACTCCTGATGGTGCCGAGCACCTTGGCGATCTCGGCGATCATCAGGCGCTGGCCGTAGCGCGGCTTGAGCGACTTGGCCTCGAGAAAGCGCGAATAGGCGCCCTGGATCTGGGTCTTGAGTTCGGTACTGAGCATGGATTCTGAAACGAAAAAGGCTGGATAAATTTTCAGTATTCGCGGAGCGGCCGCTATCATAACGCGCCAATCGATCTGGCGCAGACTCGCGTGCCAATCGAACGCCGCGAACTGCCCAACGGCCCCGATGGAGAAACCACATGACGCCCTATGCACCGCTCTATGCCCTACACCTGCTCGCTGCTGTCGTCTGGGTCGGGGGGATGTTCTTCGCCTGGATGATCCTGCGCCCGGCTGCGGTCGACACGCTGGAAGCGCCCGCGCGCCTGCGCCTGTGGCTCGGCGTGTTCAAGCGTTTCTTCGTCTGGGTCTGGCTGGCGGTCGCGCTGTTGCCGGTGACCGGCATGGGCATGTTGCACATGAGCTACAGCGGCTTCGACGCCGCACCGCGCTACGTGCATATCATGATGGGGCTGTATCTGGTGATGCTCGCGCTGTTTCTGCGCGTTCAGGCGTTGCAGCTGCCGGAGCTGCGGCGCGCCGTAGAGGCTGAAAACTGGCAGGCTGGCGGTGCGGTTCTGGGGCGGATTCGCAGGGTGGTGGGCAGCAACCTGCTGATCGGCCTGGCACTGATGACGCTGGTGGCCATGCGCCCTTCGTTCTGATCGGTGCTGCTGCCGTCCGCGCGAGCGACAACAGCAGCGACCACTCAGAAGCGGAACACCTGCACCGAGCCACTGCGTCCTGCCGCACCTTCGCGCCCTGGCTGCCCCGGTTTGCCGTCCGCAGCGCCATCTACGCCGTAGAGCAGACAGCCCTTGGCCGCACCACCGCGGCCGGGACGCCCCGCCGAGCCAGCGGCCCCACCGGCGCCGCCATCGAGCAAGACCTGCATGCGCTCGACCTCGACATGATGCGGCACTTCCAGCACCACATTGCCGCCCGGCGCACCATCGTGGCCATCGGTACCATCCTGGCCATCGTAGCCCGCACTGGCCTGGCCCCAAGTGCAACCGCCCGGCTGGCCATGGGCACCATCGAGCCCGGCATAACCAGGCGTGCCCTGACCACCGCGTACATCCAGGGTCAGCGACTCGAATGTCAGTTTGTGCAGCTTGAGACTGATCTCACGCCCCGGCGTCGCTGGCCGGGTATAGGTACCAGCGGCGCCCTTGGCGCTGATCCAGGCGCCGGGGCCGATATCCGCATCCTCGACCACAAGCCGTAGCGGCTGATCACTCGGCGCCACCCCGATGCGAGCGTCGCGCCCCATCAGCAATTCGCCGATGCGCAATTCCGTCACCGTCGCCGGGATCATCAGGGTCGCCTGATCCTCGACCTCCAGCCGCTCCAGCTGCAGACTGCTGCTGGCAACAGGCAGACGCATCAGGGTATTGGATGGGACCTTGACCTGGGTCGCGGCCAGGGACGTACCGGCGCACAAGCAGAGCAACAGCGCGAGGCTACGCATGAGCGGCTTCCTCGATCACTGGCGCTACGACCGTTTCGGGCTGCTGCTCGGCTTTCAACGGGTAGAGATGGAAAATACCGAACAGCAGTACCTGCACACGGTCCAGCCAGGGATTGGCGCGGCCGCATAGCAGACCGGAGAACAACCACAACTGCGCCCCATGCAGCGTTGCCAGAAATGCGGCCAACAGATAGACGAGCTGCTCGAACGGAGTGCCCAGGCGTTTCGCCAACGCCGCCGCGAACACCAGCCAGAAGAGCAAGGCGAGCGCCTTGCCCATGATCAACAGTGCTTTCATGCCCGCCCTCGTACTCGGTTTTTCTACTAGCGCAGCACGTTAACCGGTCGCGGCGTGGACCACCAGAGCGAAGGATTATTTTCCATGACTTAACGTATCGCCGCCGCTGTCGGCCTTTCGTTGACGCGGGCGGCTCCGGGCTTCACACAAAAAAGCCCGGCCGGTGGAAACCGGCCGGGCCTTTGCGGTTGGCGCCGTTACAGCGAAGCGCGTTACGGCTGAGCTTCGACCTCAGCTTCAACCCGGCGGTTGATGGCACGGCCTTCAGCAGTGGCGTTGTCAGCAACCGGACGGCTCTCACCATAGCCAACCGCCTGAACGCGGCCGGACTCTACGCCGTACTGGTTGACCAGTACCTCGCGAACGGCATTGGCGCGGCGCTCGGACAGACCCTGGTTGTAGGCATCGCTGCCCACGGAGTCGGTATGACCTTCAACCACGGTGCTGGTCTGCGGGTACTGCTTCATGAAGTCGGCCAGCGCTTTGATATCGCCATAGCTTTCCTGCTTGACCTGAGCCTTGTCGAAGTCGAACTTGACGTCCAGCTCGACGCGGACAGCTTCAGCCGGCTCAGCCACGGCGACTTCCTCGACCATGACCTCTTCTTCGACGACGGCAACCTGCTGAGCTTCGGCACCATGTACCCAGCAGTACGCGGCAGCCATACCAGCACCCACCAGTGCACCACCACCCGCCCAGGTAGAGCTTTCGATTGCCCCTAACGCTGCACCACCTACACCGCCTACCGCCGCGCAGGTGGGCCAGTCGGTTTTCTGCAGGCCGGCACAACCGGTCAGCAGGGTACTAGCCAGAATCAGGGGTACTGCGTTCCTTGTGATACTCATACTTTAGGTCTCCAATGTTCATCGGCCCATAACCGACTCGATAGTAGTAAAGACAGGAGTTGTACAATCCGCCAGCTATAGCAGCTTCTGCGGATAATTTTCTCTCACTCTAGGCCAGATACCGACACCACGTTAGTCTTTGCAGACTTTTCGAGGAAGTTCGATGACCGCCAGCCTTAGCACCCGTACTCCACAGCAGGCCATTGCGGCACTGCTTGCCCGCTACACACCCGAGAAACTGCTGTTGCTCGGGGCAAGCGAACTACCCGCAGTCAGCGCCTTTCACAGCGCCCATCCGCAGTGTCAGGTCACCACCGCACCTGCTGCTCCCCTGGCGCCGGAATTGGCCGCGCAGCGTTTCGACCTGGCGTTGCTGGTCGACTGTCTGGAGCACTTACCCAAACGCGATGGATTGCAACTACTGGGCGGCATTCGCAACCTCAACGCCAGCCGGGTCGCCGTATTGCTCGACCTCAAGGCTGCCGATTGGCAGGAAACCGACCTGTTCGCCCTGGCCATGCAGGCCAGCGAGCAATTCCAGCGCGAGGGACAGACCCTGTATCTGTTCACCTATGATCTGCTCGATTACAAGCAAGTTCCCGACTGGTTGAACGCAAAGTTCTGGGCCAATCCACAAAACTTCGGCAAATACTGGTGGTAGAGCGATGAACCCACTCGATCCCAATTGCCCCTGTGGCAGCGGCAACCCGCTTGGCCAGTGCTGCGGCCATTATCACGCAGGCACCCACGCCCCCAGTGCAGAGCTGCTGATGCGCTCGCGCTACAGCGCCTATGTGCTGGGCCTGGTGGACTATCTGGTGGCCACCACTCTGCCGATTCAGCAACAGGCGCTTAATCGTGACGCCATGGCCGCCTGGAGCGCTCAAAGCACCTGGCTCGGCCTGGAAGTGGAAGGCAGTGAGGTATTCGGCGGCAAGCCCGAACATGCGCAGGTCGCCTTCGTCGCCCACTGGCATGACGAGCATGGCGAACATCGTCATCGCGAATGCTCCGCCTTCGTTCAGGTGGAGGGACGCTGGTACTTCCTCGACCCGACAGTGGCATTGAAGGCCGGACGCAATGACCCTTGCCCCTGTCAAGGCGGCCAGAAGTTCAAGAAGTGCTGCGCGCCTTACCTGAATGGTTGACTGGCGTTAATCACGCTTTCTGCTTGAGTTGAATCGTCCCTCGAGGACGCTCAACAAGGAGAAAGCCATGCACAAGAAAAGTGGTATCGCTCTTATCCTGGCCGGCCTGCTCTTTGGCTGCGCCAACCAGCCCGGCGGGTCGCAAGGGGAGAGGCTGGACCTGGGGGACAGCCAGCGCGTCAGCCGTCTGTTCGCCTATCCGAACAACTGCAGCGTGATCTGCTACCGCGACTGGACACTGGAGCAGACGGTGGAACACTACCTGCAGCAAAGCCTCACGCGCGATGGCTACCCGCAAGCCAGCGTACGTGTCACGCGCAACGGCGAGCGTGTGCAAGCCCACTTTGCGGGCACACCAGCCGAATACGGCAAGCCCCTGCTGCAACTGCTCGATGCCGGCGACCTGGCCTATCAGGGCGCCAGTCAACTCAATCGTGACGGCAAATGGCAGTACAACTGGTACTTCTTCCTGCCACTGGGCATGGCACTGGAGAACCGCAAGAGCGTCGAACTGCTGCACTTCCCACCGGATTACTCACTAACCCAGGCTCAGGATTATCTGCGCTCGAGCACCACCGACCGCTGGGCCGCCCTGCTCAGCTACAACGGCATCGCCCCCGAGCAGACGCCGGCCTACCAGACCATCGTCGACATCGCCCCGATTGCCGCCCCGGCCAGTGCCGGCAGCGCCCTGGAAGGCGTGTACGGTTACTTCAACGACTACCAACGGCGCATGGTCGATGAGCTCAGTGCGGCCCCGGACGACGCCAGCCTGCCGATGGTCGCCTTCGGCAGCCCGGTGCGCAGCTGGATCAAGCAGCAATACGGCGTGAACCTGCCCGTGCTCGGGCTCGGCCAGATCAACGCCGGGCCCGGCCGGCAGGTCTCCGTACTCGGCGCCAATCATCCCAGCTATATCTGGTACGCCGCCGATCCGGCAAACAACAAGGGCAGCGAGGATGCCGCCAACGCGGCGGGGATCAGGGTCATGGGGCAGGACCTGAGCGCGGCGTGCTGGCAGGCCGGCATGGGCCAGCAACCGACGCGCGATGCGCAGCAACTGCTCAGTAGCTGTACCCAGAAATGGCAGGTAACGCAGAAACTGCAAACCTGCGAGCTGTTCTTCACCAGCGTGCGCAACCTCAAACCGGAGCAGGCGCAGGCCAAGTGCAAGGCGGGCTAGCCGCGCTCGATGCAAAAACGCCGTGGCTGCCCGCGCAGCTCACGGCGTTGCAACCCGCGAAGCGGTCAGTCCTGCAGTTTCAGATGCGAGATGTCCGGCGCGGCAGCGGGAGCCTCTGGCCTAGCTTGGCCCATGTCGCTGCCCACCGGCGCCAGACTGAATTGCGACAGGTCGACCGGCGGTGCCTTGGGGTCAGGCCTGGCGTCCTGCAGATCGCTGCCTACCGGAGCGATGCCGAAATCCGGCGCGTCCACCTCGCTGAATGCCGCCATGTATTCATCACGCGGTGCGACCTGCAAACGCCCCGGCCTGGCCGCTGCAGGCGCAGCCGCTGCAGGAGGTATCGTCTCGGCTGGCGGTGGCGGCGCCAATTCGACTTCCTCGATCAGCATATCCATGTCGACGACCTCGACACGGGCACCGGCTCGCTCGAGAGTTGCCCGGTATTTCTCCGCAGCGGCGGCATCGAGGTTGTTCTTGATCACGATGCGGCGCCCGGAGAACAACTGGGCGATACGCTGAGCATCGGCCTGGAACAGCTTGGCCAGATTGGCCTTGACCAACTCCGCCTGTGCCCCCGGCACCAGTTGCCCGGAGAAGGCGATCTCATAGCGACTCATGGTCACACTCCTGTCCTATTCGCCGCTCAGTATGGCGCAGGTTCCTTTGCCCTGACACTGCAGGCTTCTCATCCATGCCATCGCGGTTACCTACTGAGTCAAACAGCGGCGCTATCGTCTTGAAAATAATGCGACTTCATCCGTTGCAGCCACGCGCGTGCTTGTTACACTGAGCCGCAATGGGGGTATGAAATGCTTTCTCAGGCGCAAATGATAAGAATTATCAGCCTATTGATGTTTTTCGGCCTGCTTTCTGGCCTGACAGGATGCTCTACCTGGATGACAGGTGGCTTCAAGGACCCGGACGTCCAACTCATCAAAGTTGATGTGATCAAGGCCAGGCTGCTCGAACAGGAGTTCAGCCTGCGCTTTCGAATCGACAATCCCAATGGGGTCAGCCTGCCCGTGCGCGGGTTGAACTACAACGTCCACCTCAATGGCATTCAACTGGCCGAAGGCTACTCCAACGAGTGGTTCACCGTGCCCGCCCACGGCCATCACACCTTCGACGTGCCGGTACGCACCAACCTCTGGCGCCACGTGCGGCAAATCGTCAAGGCCCTGGAAAAACCCGACGTACCGATTCGCTATAGCCTCAAGGGCGAAGTGAAAACCGGCATGTTGTTCGGCCGCAGCGTGCACATGGCGCGCAATGGA
This sequence comes from Pseudomonadota bacterium, assembly GCA_023431055.1. Classification (GTDB taxonomy): domain Bacteria; phylum Pseudomonadota; class Gammaproteobacteria; order Pseudomonadales; family Pseudomonadaceae; genus Aquipseudomonas. Next base: position 29,369 of record JAEYXX010000061.1, on the reverse strand, counting down.
GAGATAATTCCCGGCGATTACATCCCCGAATAACCTGCATGAGCCACACCATGAGCAACGAACCTCACATCCACGGCCCCGACTGCAACCATGACCACGATCATCACGATCACGGCCATGTACACGGCCCGCACTGCAACCACGGCCATCAGGAGCCGGTACGCAACGCGCTGAAGGATGTCGGCCGCAACGACCCCTGCCCTTGCGGCAGCCAGAAGAAATTCAAGAAGTGCCACGGCGCCTGAGCTGCGCATGGATGCTCTGACCCTCATCCTGCTACTGACCGGCCTGCTGCTGATCGCAGCCCTGGCGGCCTATGCCTGGCACCTGTGGCGCCGCGTGTGGGCCAACCAGCGCGCCCGCGACGAAGCGCAACAGGAGCGCCGGCAGCGCATTGGTAGCGATCTGAGCATCCTCGCCAGCAGCCTGCTCGACGAGCAACTGCCGCTGATAGAGGGCGCCATTCGCATCAAGGTGCTGCTCGACAACTACGACAGCAGCCTGAGCAATGACAGCCGGTGCCAGGTGTTCCACGTGCTCTTCGAAGCCACCGCCGACGTACCCACCCATGCGGCCTGGAAAGCGTTGGACAAGGCCGAGAGACGCCGCTTCGAAAAGCGTTTCAACGAGCTGGAACTGCAGCACAAGGCGGCCGCGCGCATTGCCGCACGCTGGTTGCTGGACGAAGGACTGAAAGGGTCTCGGGCAATCGCCTGAGCCCTCTTGCCAGGCCACGATGGCCTCATTACCTTGGCGCCTTTGTGGCCGGTTGCTGCGCGACTGGTCTCGTCTGTTCGCAAACCAAGGAAATTCGCCATGCGCGCGCTGGCCTGCCTGACTCTCGCTGCTTCCCTGACCAGTCTTGCCGGCTGCCAGTCCCTGCTCAACAGCCGTTATGCCGACAGCGTGCCGCCCACCCGTGGCGTTGAGCGCATCCAGGGCGTGGCCGAGAGCGCATCGGTGCGGCGCAACGCCCTTGGCATGCCGCTGATCGAGTCGGGCACCTTCCACGACGCCCTGTTCGCTCTGGGTTATGTGCATGCCAGTGACCGTCTCAGCCAGATGGTCGGCATGCGCCTCCTGGCTCAGGGTCGCCTGGCGGAAATGGCTGGCCCCGGCGTGCTGGAAATGGATCGTTTCATGCGCGCGGTGAATCTGAAAAAGAATGCGGAAATTCTCTACGCCGATGCCTCGCCACGCCTGAAACGTTTCTTCGAGGTCTATGCGCGCGGCGTCAACGCCTACATGTTCCGCTACCGCGATCGCCTGCCGATGGACCTGGCCGAATCCGGCTACCGTCCCGAATACTGGAAGCCCGAGGATTCGGTGCTGCTGTTCTGCCTGCTCAACTTCGGCCTGGCGGTGAACCTGCAGGAAGAGATCGCCGCGCTGACAATGGCCCAGCAGGTGGGCGCCGACAAGCTGCCCTGGCTGCTGCCGATCTACCCGGACGAACCGCTGCCCTTCGCCGAGGCGGAAAAGCTCGCCGGCCTCGACCTCAAAGGCCAGCTGCCCGGTCTGCAGGCGATTTCCCGCACCGCAGCACAGATCGCCGAGCAGCACATGCTCGGCGTCGCCGCCTCGAACAACTGGGCCATCGCGCCGCAACGAACCCGCGGCGGCAGGAGCCTGCTGGCCAACGACACCCACCTGCCGCTGAGCATGCCCTCGTTGTGGAATTTCGTGCAGATCCGTTCGCCCAAGTACCAGGCCGCAGGCGTGTCCCTCGCGGGCGTACCGGCAGTGGTCGCCGGCTACAACGGCAAGCTCGCCTGGGGCATGACCATGGTCATGGGTGACAATCAGGACATCTATCTCGAACGCATTCGCCGCGAAGGCAGCCGCCTGATGTACGAGGCGGATGGCAAGTGGCTGCCGGTCGCCGAACGCCAGGAAACCTTCTTCATCCGCGGCCAGCGGCCGGTCCGCGAGACACTGTACGAGACCCGCAACGGCCCGCTGCTCAACTCGGTGCTCGGCGAGCGCAAACATATGCTGCAACCTCTGCCATTGCAGAGCGGTTATGGCCTGGCGCTGAAGACCACTCAGCTCGAGCGTGATAACAGCCTCGATGCCTTCTTCGACCTGTCCCGTGCGCAGTCGGTGGACCAGGCCTTCGAGGCGGCACGCGAGATCCGCGCCATGCCGCTGAACATCGTCTTCGCCGATGCCCAGCACATCGGCTGGCAGGTCACCGGTCGCTACCCCAATCGTCGTGAAGGCCGCGGCCTGCTGCCCTCCCCTGGCTGGGACGAGCGCTACGCCTGGGACGGCTTCGCCGACCCGATGCTGCATCCTTACGATCAGGACCCACCGCAAGGCTGGCTGGGTACCGCCAACGAGCGCAGCGTACCGCCGGGCTACGGCATGCAGCTGTCGAGCTCCTGGTACTACCCGGAGCGTGCCGAGCGCATCGCCGAACTGGCCGGCAACGGCCGGCACGACGGACGCAGCATGATCGCCATGCAATACGACCAGACCTCGCCCTTCGTCGCCAAGCTGCAGGCCATGTTCAACGACCCGGCCATGCACGACTCGCTGCGCCAGGCCATCGCGGCGCTGCCGGCCGGTCAGCGCGCACGCGCCGATGAAGCGCTGAAACGCCTGCTCGCCTTCGACGGCAAGCTCTCCGCCAGCTCGGCCGATGCAGCCATCTACGGCGCCTTCCTGCATGAAAGCGCGCGGCATATCTTCCTCGACGAGCTGGGCCCGGAAAATAGCCCGGCCTGGCAGGCGCTGCTGCAAACCGCCAACACCTCCTACTCGGCGCAGGCCGACCATCTGCTCGGCCGCCCCGACAGCCCGTTCTGGAACGACATCCGCACGCCCGAACAGGAAGACAAGCCGACCATCCTTGCCCGCAGCCTGGCCGCCAGCATCACCCTGCTGGAGAGCCGCCTCGGCACGGAGCGGCGCAACTGGCAATGGGGCAAGCTGCACACCTACGAGTGGATGACCGATACCACGCGCATGGCGCCCTACATGAGCGCCAGCCAGCGCACCAGCATCAATGCCTTGAAAGGTTATCTGGATCGCGGCCCCTATCCGGCCGGCGGTGATCACAGCACGCTGAACGTTTCGGCCTACGCCTGGGGCCAGGATTTCAATACCTTCCTGGTCCCGGCCATGCGCATCGTGGTGGACTTCGCCGCCGACGAGCCGCTGATCGGCGTCAACAGCTCGGGCCAGTCCGGCAACCCTGCCAGCCCGCACTATGCCGACGGCATCGACGCATGGCTCAAGGGCGGCTACATGAGTTTCCCGTTCAAATCGGAAAATCTGGACAAGGTCTATGGCAACCAGCGCCTACTGCTGATGCCAGCGAAATGATGACCGTTCGTCGGATGGTGCTGAACCATTTCTGCAACCCCCGACTCCGAGTAATCGACTTACTCCATAGATCATCGTTTAAGGCGCCTCTGGCGCCTTTTCTTTTGCCTGCAGAAAAAGATGGCATTTCTACATCACTGAATGAACTTTCTCGCCAGAGCAGGTTCAGAACCTATGCATCGATTGAAATGCTCCCCTGGCGCCTCTGGCGCCTATTTTTTTTCCCGCAGTATTCCCCCTGAGTCGCTACGGGTACACGAAGGTTGCTAGGCCAGCAGGTTGCGGTCGAAGACGAACACTTCAGCCGCCAGCGGGCGATGCTCCAAAAGATTTTGTGGCCGCCCCATCTTCGGGTAGTTCTTCTCGCCGGTCTCGCTGATCCAGCCCTGGGTCTTCATCCGTTCCAGCCGTCCGCGCAAGGTGGTGTGCTGTACCGGCTCGCCCAGGCAGGCCTGGAAGGCCCCAAGTGCTTCGGTCACGGTAAAGCGCGGCGCCAGCAGATACAGCGGCAGCGAGCTGTAAACCGACTTGCCTCGCAGACGCTCGGCCGCCAGACGCACCAGTTGCGCGTGGTCGAACGGCAATGCCTGCTGCCCGGAAGTGACGGCGGCCAACTCGACGAACTCCAGATTTTCATCCTGCGGCACGACGTCAGGCGCTAGCAGTGCCAGGTAGCAGGTGCTCAGCGACCAGCCACGCGGATCACGCACGCCGTTGCCCACCGTTGTCACCTGCTCCAGATACTGCGGTTGCAGGCGCGCCTTGTCCGCCAGGGCACGAGCAGCGGCAGCATCCAGGCTGGCATCGGCGCAACGACCGTTGACCAGCACCCCCGGCAGCGCCCATTGCCCCATAAAGGGTTCGCGCTGGCGGCGCAGCAGCAGCACCTGCAATCTGCCCTCTTCGCTTAGACGCAAGGCGACGATATCCACCCCGGCCAGCACTTCCACTGCACTCATCCTTCCATTCACCCCCGCCATGGACTTATTTCATCTTGACCAATAATTCGTCTTCTTTCACGTATGAATTGGTAAAAACGCTTGACTACATATTTCATCAGATGAAATATGTAGTCACCCAAGTGCAGTAAGGAGGCGCACCATGAAGATCGCCAGCTTCGACGTCGATGCCCAGAAAGGCTTCACGCCACTTTGTCCCAACGAGCTGCCAGTTCCCGAGGGGGACGTCATCGTCCCCGCGCTCAACCAACTGGCAGAGCGCGCTCAGTTGCGCGTCGGCAGTAAGGATGCCCATAGCCCGCAAGCCGCCTGGGTGGTGCCGGATCACGCACAGATGCTGCAAGCGCTGCCGCTGGCCAATGCCGATCTGACCTGGGTCAGCCATTGCGTCCCCGGCACACCTGGCTTCGAACTGCTCGACGGCTTGCCTGCGCCACTCGACTATGACTACTTCGTGTGGAAGGGCGTGGAGCCCGACCTACATCCTTACGGCGCCTGCTACCACGACCTGGCCGAGAAGCGCAGCACGGGCGTGATCGAATTTCTTCGGCAAAATGGCGTCGACCTTGTATTGGTCGGCGGTCTGGCGCTGGACTACTGCGTCAAGACCACCGCCTTGCAACTGCGCCGCGCCGGCTTCGAAGTGATCGTTTATCTGCCAGCCTGCCGAGCCATCGCCAGCGAAACTGCCGAAAACGCCTGCATCGCCATGGGCGAGCACGGCATCACACTTGCCGCCAGCCTGGAACAGCTGGACAGCGTCATAGCCAAGGAGAACCTGCGATGAGCGAGAGCATCTTCGCCGAACGCACCGTGCAAAACCTGCTGGATACCGATTTCTACAAGCTGACCATGATGCAGGCGGTGCTGCACAACTACCCCAACGCCGAGGTGGAATGGGAGTTCCGCTGCCGCAGCAGCGAGGATCTGACGCCTTACCTGGCAGAGATTCGCTACCAGATCGAACGCCTCAGCGAACTCAGCCTGAGCGTCGATCAGCTCGCCTTCCTCGAAAGCATCCCCTTCATCAAGCCGGACTTCATTCGCTTCCTCAGTCTGTTCCGCTTCAACCTGCGTTATGTGCATACCAGCATCGAAGACGGTCAGTTGAACATCCGCCTGCGCGGCCCCTGGTTGCACGTGATCCTCTTCGAGGTGCCGCTGCTGGCCATCGTCAGTGAGGTTCGCAACCGCTATCGCTACCGCGAGGTGCTGCTGGAGCAGGCCGCCGAGCGCCTGTACCAGAAGCTCGACTGGCTCAAGGCCGAGGCTTCGCCAAGCGAACTGGCAGGTTTTCAGCTTGCCGACTTCGGTACCCGCCGGCGCTTCTCCTACCGCGTGCAGGAGCAGGCAGTGCATATACTCAAGCGCGATTTCCCGGGGCGCTTCGTCGGCACCAGCAACGTGCACCTGGCACGCGAGTTCGACCTCAAGCCCATCGGCACCATGGCCCACGAGTGGCTGATGGCGCACCAGCAGCTCGGCCCACGGCTGATCGACAGCCAGATCGCCGCGCTCGACTGCTGGGTGCGCGAATACCGTGGCCTGCTCGGCATCGCCCTGACCGACTGCATCACCATGGATGCCTTCCTGGCCGACTTCGATCTGTACTTCGCCAAGCTGTTCGACGGCCTGCGCCACGACTCCGGCGACCCGCTGGTGTGGGCGGAAAAGGCCATCGCCCACTACGAGAAACTGGGCATCGATCCGATGAGCAAGACCCTGGTGTTCTCCGACGGACTCGACCTGCCCAAGTCGCTGCGGCTCTACCGTGCACTTTCCGGGCGAATCCACGTAAGCTTCGGGGTCGGAACCAACCTGACCTGCGACATCCCCGGCGTCGAGCCGATGAATATCGTGATCAAAATGATCGCCTGCAACGGTCAACCGGTAGCGAAGATTTCCGATACCCCCGGCAAGACCCAATGCCGCGACGAGAACTTCGTCCATTACCTGAAACACGTGTTTCGTGTGACCCAGTGAGGAGCCAGACATGAGCAACCGCCAAGCCGAAATCGCCGCCGCCCTCGACGTGGTGCCGCCGTTCGCCGACGACGCAGCCTTGAGCGCCGAAATCGAAAGGCGCAAGGCCTTCATCAAGAACACCCTCAAGCAGTCCGGCCTCAAGGTACTGGTACTGGGCATCAGCGGCGGCGTGGACTCGACCACGGCCGGGCGCCTGGCTCAGCTTTCGGTCGAAGAGCTGCGTGCCGAGACCGGCGACGCCGACTATCGCTTCATTGCCGTGCGCCTGCCACACAACACCCAGCATGACGAGCACGACGCCCAGGATTCGCTGAAATTCATCCGTGCCGATGAAGAGGATACCGTCAATATCGCCAGCAGCGTGCTGGGCCTGGGTGATCAGGTCACTCACCTGCAGAAACTCAGCGACGCCCGCCGCGACTTCGTCGTCGGCAACATCAAGGCACGCATCCGCATGGTCGCTCAGTTCGCCATCGCAAACGCCAACAACGGTCTGGTGATCGGCACCGACCACGCTGCCGAGGCGGTGATGGGCTTCTTCACCAAGTTCGGCGATGGCGCCTGCGATCTCGCGCCGCTGTCCGGCCTGGTGAAGAAACAGGTGCGCGCTATCGCCGCGCACCTGGGCGCTCCCCAACATCTGGTACAGAAGACGCCCACTGCCGATCTGGAGGAACTGCGCCCCGGCAAGCCGGACGAGGAGGCTCACGGCGTGACCTATGCCGAGATCGACGCCTTCCTGCATGGAGAGAAGGTCAGCGACGAGGCCTACGCCACAATCGTGCGCACCTACGACGCCACGCGCCACAAACGCGAACTACCGCTGGTTCCCTGATCCCTAGGGGCAAAAAGAAGCCGGGCAATGCCCGGCTTCTTCGTCTGCACGGCAGTTCAATGCCACTCACCGGCGATGCGTTCTGCCGGTCGCGCACAGCGCTCGAAAATCTCCCGAGGCCGGCACTGGGCCACCGGCGCAGGTGGCGGCTGATCCGGCAAGGTCGGCTCGCCCGGCTCCTGCGGTGGCACGGGTTTACCTGGCTGATCGGGAATATCGGGTTCGGGTTGGCCGGGGATGCCTCCCGCATTGAGGTCGATCAAAGGCATGAGTTTCTCCCGACTATGGGCTGTTACAGGTGGAGCCCCAGCTCAGAAGTAAATTCAGCTTATCCGACCAAGCGCAGACCGGCATGAAAAAGCCGGGCTTCGCCCGGCTTCTGGTGCGCGTATCAGTGATCAGGCTTTCGGCAGGGTTACGCCGGTCTGCCCCTGATACTTGCCACCGCGATCACGATACGACACTTCGCAGGCCTCGTCGGACTGCAGGAACAGCATCTGCGCCACGCCTTCGTTGGCGTAGATCTTCGCCGGCAGGTTGGTGGTGTTGGAGAACTCCAGGGTCACGTGGCCTTCCCACTCCGGCTCCAGCGGCGTGACGTTGACGATGATGCCGCAGCGCGCGTAGGTGCTCTTGCCCAGGCAAATGGTCAGCACGTCACGCGGAATACGGAAGTACTCGACGGTGCGGGCCAGGGCAAAGGAATTCGGCGGAATGATGCAAACATCGCTCTTGATGTCGACGAAGCTCTTCTCGTCGAAATTCTTCGGGTCCACCACGGCAGAGTGGATGTTGGTGAACACCTTGAATTCGTCGGCGCAGCGCACATCGTAGCCGTAGCTGGACACGCCGTAGGAAATCACCCGACTGGCGTCGGCGCCACGCACCTGACGCTCCACGAACGGCTCGATCATCCCGTGTTCCTGGGCCATGCGGCGAATCCACTTGTCCGATTTGATGCTCATGGCGAGGTGTCCTGAATTGGGCTGTTGCGAAAAAAAGTGAGCGCATCTTACCGAGCCCGGGGCCATGCTTCAAAGCTTGCCGTGTCAGGCGGCGACGATAATTTGCAAAAAAGCTGCATCGACTATTCGCACTTGGCGATAAAAACACGTATGGTGTCCCCACTGTGCTGCATGTGTCACCGCGAATCGCTACTAGATGCCTAGATCTCGATCCAAACATCGTCCGACTCCTAGTACTCGTTGCACTCAGTCCCGGCCTGGGCTTTTCCAGGGCTGTTATTACTTTTGTTAGGAGACATCACATGTCCAATCGTCAGACTGGCACCGTCAAGTGGTTCAACGATGAGAAAGGCTACGGCTTCATCACCCCGCAATCCGGTGACGACCTCTTCGTTCACTTCAAAGCCATCCAGAGCGACGGTTTCAAGACCCTGAAGGAAGGCCAGCAGGTTTCCTTCGTGGCTACCCGTGGCCAGAAAGGCATGCAGGCTGAGGAAGTTCAGGTTATCTAACCTGCACTACCCTGCTTGAAAAGAGCCCCGCCTAGCGCGGGGCTTTTTTATGGGTGTTTGCACGCCTTGTAGGAGCGGATTTATCCGCGAAATCGCGGCTGAAGCGGAATGCCGCCCAGCCGCTTCGACAAGAAGCGGGATCGCTGTGGGCTTCGCCACGCCAGGACCGAGTCGCCTGCCTACCCTCTCCCGCCCTTCGGGCACCCCGCTCCGCGCCCCGGCCTGATCGCTTCGCGATCAGGCGCTCATCGGCGCAGGAAGCGATGCTTCCAAAACGCGCCTCTTCGCCCCGCAAGCGGGAGAGGGTCATCGGAGGGCCGCTTTGCGGCCGCTGTTAGTCCTCGCTGATCTCGATGCTCGGCATCGCCGGCTTGCCAGCCAGGGCAATACGCGCGCCGACCTTGCGCGCCAGGTCCTGATAGATCATGGCGATCTGGCTTTCCGGATCGGCAATGGTGGTCGGCTTGCCGTCATCGGCCTGCATGCGAATGGCCATCGACAGCGGCAGGGAGGCCAGCAGCTCGACGCCGTACTGCGCAGCCAGCTTCTCACCGCCGCCTTCGCCGAACAGATGCTCGGCATGGCCGCAGTTGGAGCAGATGTGCACGGCCATGTTTTCCACCACGCCCAACACAGGGATGTGCACCTTGCGGAACATTTCAACGCCTTTCTTGGCATCGAGCAGCGCCAGGTCCTGCGGCGTGGTGACGATCACGCTGCCAGCCACCGGCACCTTCTGCGCCAGGGTCAGCTGGATATCGCCGGTGCCCGGCGGCATGTCCACCACCAGGTAATCGAGATCGTTCCATGCGGTCTGCGTGATCAACTGCAGCAAAGCGCCACTGACCATCGGCCCGCGCCAGACCATCGGGGTGTTGTCGTCAGTGAGAAAGGCCATGGACATCACCTGCACGCCATGAGCCTCGAGCGGCACGAACCATTTTTGATCCTTGACCTGCGGCCGTGTGCCCTCGGCGATGCCGAACATGATGCCCTGGCTCGGGCCGTAGATATCGGCATCGAGACTGCCAACGCGCGCGCCTTCGCGCGCCAAGGCCAACGCCAGGTTGGCTGCGGTGGTGGATTTGCCCACGCCCCCCTTGCCCGAGGCCACGGCGATCACGTTTTTCACCCCAGCCAGGGCCGGCACCTGCGCCTGCCCCTGGTGCGAGTCGATCACGCAATCGACCTGCACCCGCGCACCGTCGACACCATCGAGGTTCTCCAGCGCCATCTGCAGCATCTGCGCCCAACCGTTCTTGAACAAACCGGCGGCGTAGCCCAGCTCCAGGCGCACGGATACGCGTGCGCCCTGAATATCGACTTCACGCAGACAACCGGCGCTGACCGGGTCCTGATCGAGATGTGGGTCGGTGAACTGACGCAGACAGGCTTCGACCGCTTCGCGGGTGACGGCACTCATGCAAGGACTCCAGAAGGCAGGCGGAAAATAAGGCATTCATCTTAACAGCAGCTAACAGCTTCACGCGTCTCACCACGACCAGGACCCTGTCTGCATCCGCTCTTACTTGCAGCTTGTGGCTTGCAGCCTGCCGCTGCTTTATAGTTGCCGACTTCCCTCGTTTTACCAGTGCAGCCGATCACCATGACCGAAGCCCGCAAGATTCTCGTTACCAGCGCCCTCCCCTACGCCAACGGCTCCATCCACCTCGGCCATATGCTCGAGTACGTGCAGACCGACATGTGGGTGCGCTACCAGAAGCTGCGCGGCAACCAGGCGATCTACGTCTGCGCCGACGATGCCCACGGCTCGGCGATCATGCTGCGCGCCGAGAAAGAAGGCATTACGCCGGAGCAGCTGATTGCCAACGTACAGGCCGAGCACACCGCCGACTTCGCCGACTTCGGCGTGGACTTCGACAACTACCACTCCACGCATTCCGAGGAAAACCGCCAGTTATCTGCGTCGATCTACCTGGCGCTGCGCGACAAGGGGCATATCGCCACTCGCGCGGTGACCCAGTACTTCGACCCCGAGAAGGGCATGTTCCTCGCCGACCGCTTCATCAAGGGCACCTGCCCGAAATGCGCGGCCGAAGATCAATACGGTGACAACTGCGAGAAATGCGGCGCCACCTACGCACCGACCGAACTGAAGAACCCGCGCTCCGCCATTTCCGGTGCGGTGCCGGTGCTCAAGGAATCGCAGCACTTCTTCTTCAAGCTGCCGGACTTCGAGGCCATGCTCAAGCAGTGGACGCGCTCCGGCGCCCTGCAGGAAGCGGTGGCCAACAAGATCGCCGAATGGCTCGACGGCGGCCTGCAGGAGTGGGACATCAGCCGCGATGCGCCCTACTTCGGCTTCGAGATTCCCGGCGAGCCAGGCAAATACTTCTACGTCTGGCTGGACGCGCCGATCGGCTACATGGCCAGCTTCAAGAACCTCTGCAGCAAACGCCCGGAGCTGGACTTCGATGCGTTCTGGGGCAAGGATTCGACCGCCGAGCTGTACCACTTCATCGGCAAGGACATTGTCAACTTCCACGCCCTGTTCTGGCCGGCCATGCTCGAAGGCGCCGGCTACCGCAAGCCGACCGCGGTCAACGTGCACGGCTACCTGACGGTGAACGGGCAGAAGATGTCCAAGTCGCGCGGCACCTTCATCAAGGCGCGCACCTACCTGGACCACCTGAACCCGGAATACCTGCGCTACTACTACGCCTCCAAGCTGGGCCGCGGCGTCGACGATCTGGACCTGAACCTCGAGGACTTCGTGCAGAAGGTCAACTCGGACCTGGTCGGCAAGGTGGTCAACATCGCCAGCCGCTGCGCCGGTTTCATCCACAAGGGCAACGATGGCCTGCTGGTCGCCGCCAACCCGGAGCCGGAGCTGTGGGACGCCTTCCAGGCCGCCGCGCCGAGCATCGCGGAGGCCTACGAGGCACGCGACTTCTCCCGCGCCATGCGCGAGATCATGGCGCTGGCCGACCGCGCCAACGCCTGGATCGCCGACAAGGCGCCCTGGGCCCTGAACAAGGTCGAAGGCAAGCAGGCCGAGGTACAGGAAATCTGCGCGCTGGGCGTCAACCTGTTCCGCCAGCTGGTGATCATGTTGAAACCCGTGCTGCCGAAGCTGGCCAGTGACGCCGAAGCCTTCCTCAATGTGCAGCCGCAAACCTGGGCCGACCTGTCGCTGCCGCTGGCCAACCACCAGCTCAACCCGTTCAACCCGCTGCTGACCCGCATCGAGCCGGCAAAAATCGAAGCCATGATCGAAGCCTCCAAGGAAGACCTGGCCGCCGAAGCGTCCAAACCACAGGGCAATGGCGAACTGGCCAAGGACCCGCTGGCCGCCGAGATCAACTTCGACGCCTTCGCCGCCGTCGACCTGCGTATCGCCCTGATCGAGAAGTGCGAGTTCGTCGAAGGCGCCGACAAGCTGCTGCGCCTGTCGCTGGATATCGGCGACGAGAAGCGCAATGTGTTCTCCGGCATCAAGTCCGCCTACCCGGACCCGAGCCAGCTGGAAGGCCGTCTGACTCTGTACGTCGCCAACCTGGCGCCGCGCAAGATGAAGTTCGGCATCAGCGAAGGCATGGTCCTGGCCGCCGGCCCCGGTGGCGAGGAAATCTACCTGCTCAGCCCGGACAGCGGCGCCAAGCCGGGTCAGCGCGTCAAATGACCACAGGCTAGACTCGAGATCGTCGAACAAGCCGGCCAATGCCGGCTTGTTTGCATCTACGCGCTTCCCGATAATAGGCGCCCTTTTCCTACGGCCTTTGCGCACTCGACGGCAACCCGATGACCGAACTCGTCCTGATCATGGTCAGCGCCATCCTGGTCAACAATTTCGTGCTGGTGCAGTTTCTCGGCCTCTGCCCGTTCATGGGCGTGTCGAAGAAGATCGAAACCGCCATCGGCCTGTCGCTGGCCACCACCTTCGTGCTGACCCTGGCCGCCATGTGCAGCTACCTGGTGCAGCAGTACGTGCTCAAACCGCTGGACCTGGAATTCCTGCGCACCATCAGCTTCATCCTGGTGATCGCGGTGACCGTGCAGTTCACCGAGATGGTGGTGAACAAGACCAGCCCGCTGCTGTATCGCGTGCTGGGCATCTTCCTGCCGCTGATCACCACCAACTGCATCGTCCTGGGCGTCGCCCTGCTCAACGCCAACAAGGCCGAATTCACCTTCATCACCGCCACCGTCAACGGTTTCGCCGCCGGCCTGGGCTTCTCCCTGGTGCTGGTGCTGTTCGCCGCCATGCGCGAGCGTATCGCCATCGCCGACGTACCCAAGTCCTTCCAGGGCGCTGCCATCGGCATGATCACCGCCGGCCTGATGTCGCTGGCCTTCATGGGCTTTGCCGGGTTGATCAAGCTATGAGCCTGGTTCTGGTCGCCGTACTCGCCCTGCTCGGCCTGTGCCTGATCTCCGGCGCCATCCTCGGTTTCGCTGCGGTGCGCTTCAAGGTCGAGGGCGACCCCATCGCCGAACAGATCAACGCCCTGCTGCCGCAGACCCAGTGCGGCCAGTGCGGCTACCCGGGCTGCAAGCCCTACGCCGAGGCGATCGCCGGCGGCGACAAGATCAACAAATGCCCGCCCGGTGGCGAGGCGACCATCCAGGCCCTGGCCGACCTGCTGGACGTCGAACCCGAGCCGCTGGACGCGGTGGAAGGCGAGAAGCCGCAGATGGTCGCGTTTATCCGCGAAGCAGAATGCATTGGCTGCACCAAGTGCATCCAGGCCTGCCCGGTGGACGCTATCGTCGGCGCGGCGCGGCAGATGCACACGGTCATCGTCAGCGAGTGCACCGGCTGCGACCTGTGCGTCGAGCCGTGCCCGGTGGACTGCATCGACATGATCGAAGTCAGTAGCACCGTGCAGAGCTGGAAATGGGACAAGCCGCTGGCGCCCGGCCAACTGATCGCCAGCGACCGGGAGCAGGCGGCATGAGCGCGCAGGAAAAGATCTGGGATATCCCGGGTGGCATCCACCCAGCCGAGCGCAAGGAGCTGTCCAACCGCACGCCGATCCAGCAGGCGCCGCTGCCCAAGCGCCTGGTCTTGCCGCTCGGCCAGCATATCGGTACGGTCGCCGAGCCCTGCGTGGTGGTCGGTGAGCGGGTACTCAAGGGGCAGAAGATCGCCGAGGCCAACGGCTTCGTCAGCGCGCCGCTGCATGCCCCGACTTCCGGCACCGTCAGCTTTATCGGCCCGCAGCCCTACCCGCACGTCTCCGGCATGCTGGCACCGGCCATCGTCATCGACAGCGACGGCCTGGACGAGTGGGTCGAACTGACGTCCCATGCCGACTACCGGCATATGGAGTCTGCCGAGCTGCTAGCGCTGATTCGCGAGGCTGGTATCAGCGGCCTGGGCGGCGCCGGCTTCCCTACCGCGGTGAAACTGACTGCGCGGCCGACGCAGAAGATCCACACGCTGATCATCAACGGCACCGAGTGCGAGCCCTATATCACCGCTGACGACCTGCTGATGCGCGAGCGCGCCGACAAGCTGGTTTCCGGCATCGATATCCTGGTGCAGTTGATCCAGCCCGATCAGGTGCTGATCGGCATCGAGGACAACAAGCCCGAGGCCATCGCCGCGGTGCGCGGCGCCTGCAGCGAGCGCAGCTACCAGGTGCGGGTGTTTCCCACCAAGTACCCCTCCGGCGGTGAGAAACAGCTGATCCAGATTCTCACCGGTGTCGAGGTGCCCAGCGGCGGCCTACCGGCCGATATCGGCATTCTCTGCCAGAACGTCGGTACCTGCGTGGCCATCCACGACGCCGTGCTGTTGGGCAAGCCATTGATCTCACGCATTACCACGCTGACCGGCGAAGCGCTGGCGCGGCCCTGCAATGTCGAGGCGCTGATCGGCACACCGGTGGGCGAGCTGCTGGCGTTCGCCGGACTGGACACCAGCAAACTCAACCGCCTGATCATGGGCGGCCCGATGATGGGCTTTACCCTGCCCAGTCTCGAGGTGCCGCTGATCAAGACCAGCAACTGCCTGCTGGCCAGCACCGCTGCCGAGCTGCCGCCACCACCGCCGGCCATGCCCTGCATCCGCTGCGGCGAATGCGCCGAGGCCTGCCCGGCCAGCCTGCTGCCGCAGCAGCTGCACTTCTTTGCCCTGGGCCAGGAGCACGAACAGCTCAAGGCGCACAACCTGTTCGACTGCATCGAGTGCGGCGCCTGCGCCTACGTCTGCCCATCGAGTATTCCGCTGGTGCAGTACTACCGCGCGGCCAAGGCGGAAATCCGCGAGCTGGAGCAGAAACAGCTCAAGGCCGAGCACTCCAAGCAGCGTTTCGAGCAGCGCCAGGAACGCCTGCGCCGCGCCGAGGAACAGAAGGAAGCCGAGCGCAAGGCCCGTGCCGAAAAAGCCGCCCGCGCCAAGGCAGCGCAAGCCGAAGCGCCCCCTGCAGCCGCAGCCGCGCCGGCCGATGAAGCGCTGAAGAAACTCAAGATCGAAGCCAGCATGGCCCAGGTCGCGCTGAAGAAGGCGGAAAAACAGCTGGCCGCCCACGATACGCCCGAACTGCAGGCGCAGGTCAGCGAGCTACGCGCCGCTGCCGAAGCCGCGCAAAAGGCCCTGGCCGACGCACAGGCAGCTGCACCAGCCCCAGCCCCCAAACCGGCCAGTGACGAAGCGCTGAAAAAAGCCAAGATCGAAGCCGCCATGCTCAAGGCCCAGCTGCGCAAGCTGGAAAAGATCGAAAACCCGGACGACGATCAGCAGGCCGAACTCGCCCGCCTGCGTCAGCAGTTGGAAGAAGCCGAGAAAGCCCTGGCCTATATGGAAAGCCAGACACCAGCCCCCGCGGCCAAACCAGCCGGCGACGAGGCGCTGAAAAAGGCCAAGATCGAAGCTGCCATGCTCAAGGCCCAGCTGCGCAAGCTGGAAAAGATCGAAACCCCGGACGACGAGCAGCAGGCCGAACTCGCTCGCCTGCGTCAGCAACTGGAAGCAGCCGAGAAGGCGCTGGCCGATATGGAGAAGCAGGCGCCCGCCCCCGCCGCCAAACCGGCCGGCGACGAGGCGCTGAAAAAGGCCAAGATCGAAGCCGCCATGCTCAAGGCCCAGTTGCGCAAACTGGAAAAGATCGAAAACCCGGACGACGAGCAGCAGACCGAGATCGCCCGCCTGCGTCAGCAACTGGAAGCAGCCGAGAAAGCCCTGGCCGACCTGGAGAAGCAGGCACCCGCCCCCGCGGCCAAACCAGCCGGTGACGACGCCTTGAAAAAGGCCAAGGTCGAGTTGGCGATGAAACGCGCCGAGCTGAAGAAGGCCGAGAAGGCCGGCGCCGACGAAGCCGACCTGCAGCCACTGCGCGATGCCCTGGCCGCCGCCGAACAAGCGCTGCACGCCGCCGAGGCGGCCTCGGGCAAACCCGCCCCGGAGCTGGTACGCACCGAACGCCCCGGCGTGGACGAAAAATTCAAGGTGCTGAAGACCGAGGTGGCCTTCGCCCGCGCCGACCTGCGCAAGCTGGAGCGTGACGAGAGCGCTGCTAGCGGGGCGCTGGAACAGGCGCGTAACCGCCTGGCCGAAGCCGAACGCAAGCTGGCCGAATACCAACCGTAATGATCGTCCCGGATTGCATCCGGGCTACAAAAGATACCCCGTCGCGTCGGAGCATCCGGGCGGCACAGACAACCGTAGCCCGGATGCAATCCGGGAACCGCGCCCGACAAGGCGCCGCGACAGTAACGACCGGAGCGCCGATGGCCCTGCCCCGTATCACATCGCCCCACGCCAAGGGCAGCAACCGTACCCAGCAGGTCATGCTGCAGGTGCTGCTGGCCACCGTGCCGGGCATCCTCGCCCTGACCTGGCTGTTCGGCGCCGGCACCCTGTTCAACCTGCTCTGGGCCAGCCTCTGCGCCCTGGGTTTCGAGGCTGCGCTGCTGGCGGCACGCAAACGCCCGATCGTGTTCTTCCTCAAGGACTACAGTGCCCTGGTCACCGCCGTGCTGCTGGCCCTGGCCCTGCCACCCTACTCGCCCTGGTGGCTGACGCTGGTTGCCTGCGGCTTCGCTATCGGCTTCGGCAAACAACTTTATGGCGGGCTCGGGCAGAACCCCTTCAACCCGGCCATGGTCGGCTACGTGGTGGTGCTGATCTCCTTCCCGGTGGAAATGACCAGTTGGCCTGCGCCGCACGGCGTCGCCGCGCTGGACGGCATCAAGCACATCCTCGGTATCGCCAGCCTGCCCGATGGCTGGGCCCAGGCTACCGCGCTGGACGTGCTGAAAGTGAACAAGAGCCTGACCATCGACGAGCTGCGCGCCGCCAACCCGGCCTTCGGCCATTTCGGCGGCGCCGGCAGCGAAGCGGTCAACCTGGCCTTCCTCGCCGGCGGCCTGTACCTGCTGCACAAGCGCCTGATCACCTGGCACGCGCCAGTGGGCATGCTCGCCGCGCTGTTCGTCATGAGCCTGCTGTTCTGGAACGGCAGCGGCTCGGACTCCAACGGTTCGCCGCTGTTCCACCTGCTCACTGGCGCCACCATGCTCGGCGCCTTCTTCATCGTCACCGATCCGGTTTCCGGCGCCACCAGCAATCGCGGACGTCTGGTGTTCGGCATCGGCGTCGGAGTACTGGTCTACGTGATCCGCGCCTGGGGCGGCTACCCGGACGCGGTCGCCTTCGCCGTGCTGCTGATGAACCTCGCAGCCCCGACCATCGACTACTACACCCGGCCGCGTAGCTACGGCCACCGCAAGCCCAACAGCGGCTTCAAGCTGGGAGAATGAGCATGCTGCCGGAAATCAGCCGCTCGATGCTGAAGAACGCCCTGGTGCTTGGCCTGTTCGCCATTGGCACCGTCGGCAGCGTGGCTCTGCTGCAACAGGGCACCGCCACGCGTATCGCCGCCGCCGAGCGCGAAGCGCAGGTGCGCGCCCTGGCCGAAATCCTGCCGGCAGGCAGCTACGACAACCACCTGCTGGACAACCGTATCGAGCTCAACGCCGCCGAGCTGGGCCACCGCAGCCCGCAGTCGGCCTATCTGGCACTGAAGGGCGACCAGCCCAGCGCGCTGATCCTGCCGGTGACCGCACCGGACGGTTACAGCGGCGCCATCCACCTGCTGGTGGGCATCTTCGCCGACGGCCGCCTGGCCGGCGTGCGTGTGCTTGGCCACCGAGAAACCCCGGGGCTGGGCGACAAGATCGAACTGGCCAAGAGCGATTGGGTGCGCGGCTTCGAGGGCAAGTCCCTGAGCAACCCTGGCGAGGACGGCTGGGCGGTGAAGAAGGATCGCGGCGACTTCGACCAGTTCGCCGGCGCCACCATCACCCCGCGCGCCGTGGTCAAGGCCGTGCACGGCGCCCTGCGCTACTTCGACAAGCACCGCGCCCAGTTGCTGGGTCTGGCGGAGGACGAGCAATGACCAGCTACCGCGAAATCAGCTTCAACGGTCTGTGGAAGAACAACCCGGCGCTGGTGCAGCTGCTCGGCCTGTGCCCGCTGCTGGGGGTGAGCAACTCCACGGTCAACGCCCTCGGCCTGGCCCTGGCCAGCGCGGTGGTACTGGTGTGCTCCAACACCGCCGTGTCGCTGGTGCGCGGCGTGGTCAACACTGCCGTGCGCTTGCCGGCCTTCGTCATGATCATCGCCGCGCTGACCACCTGCATCGAGCTGCTGATGCAGGCCTACACCTACGAGCTGTATCAGATCCTCGGCATCTTCATCCCGCTGATCACCACCAACTGCGTGATTCTCGGCCGCGCCGACGGCTTTGCCGCCAAGCACGACCCGGCCCGCGCCGCCTACGACGGTCTGATGATGGGCCTGGGCTTCGGCCTGGTACTGGTGCTGATCGGCGCCATCCGCGAGCTACTCGGCACCGGCGCGCTGTTTGCCAACATGCACCTGCTGTTCGGGCCGATTGCCGCCGAGTGGAAGCTCACTCTGGTACAGGACTACAAGGGCTTTCTGCTGGCCATCCTGCCGCCGGGCGCCTTTATCGTCCTGGGCCTGCTGATCGCCGGCAAGAACCGCATCGACCAGATCGCCGCGGAACGGGCCAAGGCCGCCGCGCCCGAGGCGGCCGTACAAAGCCGCCGCGTTCGCGTTACCGGAGTCATCGAATGACGCCGCCAGCGAGCGACCAACCGTAGCCCGGATGCAATCCGGGTATGCCGAACCAACCCGCCCCGGATTGCATCCGGGCTACGCCTGAAGTCCTGAGCCATGAACGCCGCCAAACGCCTGGAAATCTTTCGCCGCCTGCACGAGGACAACCCCGAGCCGAAGACCGAGCTGGCCTACAGCACGCCGTTCGAGCTGCTGGTGGCGGTGACGCTATCGGCCCAGGCCACAGACGTGAGCGTCAACAAGGCCACGGCCAAGCTGTTTCCGGTGGCCAATACGCCGGAGGCCATCTACGCCCTGGGCGTCGACGGACTTTCCGAGTACATCAAGACCATCGGCCTGTACAACAGCAAGGCGAAGAACGTCATCGAGGCCTGCCGCATCCTCATCGAGAAACACGGCAGTGTGGTGCCGGACAACCGCGAGGACCTTGAGGCCCTGCCCGGCGTCGGCCGCAAGACCGCCAACGTGGTGCTCAACACCGCCTTCCGCCAGCTGGCCATGGCCGTGGACACGCATATTTTTCGCGTCAGCAACCGCACCGGCATCGCACCGGGCAAGAACGTGGTCGAGGTGGAGAAAAAGCTGCTCAAGTTCGTGCCCAAGGATTATCTGCTCGACGCCCACCACTGGCTGATCCTGCACGGGCGCTATGTCTGCACCGCGCGCAAACCGCGCTGTGGCGCCTGCCGCATCGAGGATCTGTGCGAGTACAAGGCAAAAACCTCCGACGATTGACCAGGCATAGAATCCCGTGATCATCTGATTGAAAAAATCTTTTTTACCCGCTCAATTTTTGCCGCTATAAGGTGCGCAAATGGCCCCGGTAACTGGCCTGGAGTGGAATAGATGAGCACTGACAAAGAAGATCTCGAGCTGGACGAAGACTTTGTCGCGGACGATGCAGACGATGCCGAGCCTGCGGTGGAAGTCGCCAAGACCAACCTGACCAAGCGTCGCATCATCGACAATTTCCTCGAAGAGCGTCGCCTGCACAAACAGCTGGCCGAATACGACTTCGATATCTGAATGTCGAGCCGTACAGAAAGAGCCCCGCGAATTGCGGGGCTTTTCGTATCTGTCGATCAGTCGCGGCGAGACGGTGAGAGCAGCTCGATCTTGTAGCCGTCCGGGTCTTCGACGAAGGCCAGGATACTCGTGCCGTGCTTCATCGGGCCGGGCTCGCGGGTGATCTTGCCGCCGCGCGCACGGATGTCCTCGCAGGCCTTGTAGACGTCCTCCACTTCCAGGGCGATATGGCCGTAGCCAGTACCCAACTCGTAGCTATCAACGCCCCAGTTGTGGGTCAGCTCGATCACACTGTTGTGCGCCTCGTCGCCGTAACCGACGAAGGCCAGGGTGAACTGGCCGTCCGGATAATCCTTGCGGCGCAGCAGGGTCATGCCCAACACCTCGGTGTAGAAGGCGATGGATTTGTCCAGATCGCCGACACGCAGCATGGTATGCAGCAGTCTCATCAGATTTTCCTCTTCTGGAAAGCAGAACCCCGGCTCGTGGCCGGGGTTCTTGTGACAAGGTGCAGCCAGTCTATCAGACCAGTTTGCGGCCCTTGCCTGCAGCGATGCGCATGCGCAGGGCGTTGAGCTTGATGAAGCCCGCCGCATCCTGCTGGTTGTAGGCGCCGCCGTCTTCCTCGAAGGTCGCAATGTTGGCGTCGAACAGCGAATCGTCGGACTTACGCCCGGTGACGATGACGTTGCCCTTGTACAGCTTCAGGCGCACCACGCCGTTCACGTTGGCCTGGGAGGCGTCGATCATCTGTTGCAGCATCAGACGCTCCGGGCTCCACCAGAAACCGTTGTAGATCAGGCTGGCGTACTTCGGCATCAGCTCGTCTTTCAGGTGAGCCACTTCGCGGTCCAGAGTAATGGACTCGATGGCGCGGTGGGCCTTGAGCATGATGGTGCCGCCGGGGGTTTCGTAGCAGCCGCGGGACTTCATGCCAACGAAACGGTTCTCGACGATGTCCAGACGGCCGATGCCGTTCTCGCCACCGATGCGATTCAGCTCGGCCAGCACCTGGGCCGGGGTCATGGCCTTGCCGTCGATGGCGACGATGTCACCGGCCTTGTAGGTCAGCTCGATGTAGGTCGGGGTGTCCGGCGCCGCTTCCGGCGACTTGGTCCAACGCCACATGTCTTCTTCGTGCTCGGTCCAGGTGTCTTCCAGCACGCCACCTTCATAGGAGATGTGCAGCAGGTTGGCATCCATGGAGTACGGCGACTTCTTCTTACCGTGACGCTCGATCGGGATGGCGTGCTTCTCGGCGTAGTCCATCAGCTTCTCGCGCGACAGCAGGTCCCACTCGCGCCACGGGGCGATGACTTTCACACCCGGCTTGAGCGCATAGGCGCCCAGCTCGAAACGCACCTGGTCATTGCCCTTGCCGGTCGCGCCGTGGGAGATGGCGTCGGCGCCGGTCTCGTTGGCGATTTCGATCAGGCGCTTGGCAATCAGCGGACGGGCGATGGAAGTACCCAGCAGGTACTCGCCTTCGTAGATGGTGTTGGCACGGAACATCGGGTAGACGAAATCGCGGACGAACTCTTCGCGCAGGTCGTCGATGTAGATTTCCTTGACGCCCAGGGCCTGGGCCTTGGCGCGGGCCGGCTCGACCTCCTCGCCCTGACCGAGGTCGGCGGTGAAAGTCACCACTTCACAGTTGTAGGTATCTTGCAGCCACTTGAGGATCACCGAGGTGTCCAGGCCACCGGAATAGGCCAGAACTACCTTTTTGACGTCCGCCATGCCATCACTCCACGGGTTGTACGGTAAAACCGGTGATTCTACTGGCCAAGCGGCTTAATTTACAGGGGTGCGACAGTCGGAGTTGACCAAGCGACGCCAAAGTGGCTCAGGAGGGGCGGCTACCTGCCGGATCGGCTGGCGGCGTGGAGGGAGCAGGAGCACTCTGCTGCGGTGTCTCGGGCTGCGGCACACGGTCCAGGCGCAGGGTCGCCCGACGGTTCTTGGCACGATTGGCTTCGTTGTTGTTCGGCACCAGTGGGTAACGCTCGCCATGAAAGCGCATGGTGATCTGCTCGGCCGGAATACCCCCGGCTATCAGATACTCCTGCACGGCCAAGGCACGGCGACGGGAAAGATCACGATTGGTCAGGCGATTGCCGCTGTTGTCGGCGTGACCGTCGATCTGAAAGCTGTTGATGCTCGGGTCAGCCTTGACGAAGTCGAGGATGATATCGAGCTTGGCCTTGGCCATTGGGTCGAGATCGATGCCGCCACCGGGAAAGCCTATCTGCGCCTGGCGAATTTGATCGAAATTGACCGGCAGCAGCTTGGCGGTGCACGCCTGGTAATCGTCATAGGCCTTGTGAAACTTCACCGGCAGCAACCGCACTTCCAGATTGTCGCCGCCATTGAGCGTGCGATGGCGCACCACCGGGCTGCGCCCTTCCAGCAGACCGGTGAGCAGGCGTGCACCCTGCTCCTGCGAGCTGTTGAACGGCACCTCGCCATTGCCGACGCTGACCACACCCAGATTGATGTCGCCGCGCCCTGGCTGCCAGGGCGCCGCTGCCGCCAGCAGGGTCGCCGAACCCGCGCCCATCCAGCGCTCACGGGCCTTGAGGCGGAAGGTGACCTGCTCACCCGCGCGGCGCACGAACTCGCCGCTGCCAAAGTTGCTGATCGGCTGGCTCAGGCGGCATTCGAACTGATCGCCCTCCACCGTCCACTCCACCTTCTCCAGCCGGGTCTGGAAGCTGATGGCGTGCGCTGGCAGGCACAGAGGCATGCCAGCCAGCAGGCTGATCAGGAGGTAATTGGGCGCACGCACGACAGGCTCCACGGCGGTTCAGGGCATTCTTACGGGGTATCGGTCAGGCGCGCGGAAACTTGACCCCCTGCGTTCGATTGTCGCGTCGGCGCGAGCGCGAGCAGACGCTTTTCAGTTAACATGCGGCCACGTTTTACCCGCCTGGAAGCCTTCATGTCCGACCGCCTGACTCTTCTGCGTCCCGATGACTGGCACATTCACCTGCGCGATGGCGCGGTGCTGCCACACACCGTCGGCGATGCCGCGCGCACTTTCGGCCGCGCCATCATCATGCCCAACCTGGTACCGCCGGTACGCAATGCCGCCGAGGCCGACGCCTATCGCCAGCGCATTCTCGCTGCGTGCCCGGCTGGCAGCCGCTTCGAGCCGCTGATGGTGCTCTACCTCACCGACAACACCAGCCCAGAGGATGTGCGCGCGGCCAAGGCCAGCGGTTTCGTGCATGCCGCCAAGCTGTACCCAGCCGGCGCCACCACCAACTCCGATTCGGGCGTCACCAGCATCGACAAGATCTTCCCGGCGCTGGAAGCCATGGCCGAAGTCGGCATGCTGCTGCTGGTGCATGGGGAAGTGACCCGCGCCGAGATCGACGTGTTCGACCGCGAGAAGGCCTTCATCGACGAGCACCTGACCCGCGTGGTCGAACGTTTCCCCACCCTGAAGGTGGTGTTCGAGCACATCACCACCCGTGACGCGGTGCAGTTCGTCGAGGCGGCCTCGGCCAAAGTCGGCGCCACCATCACCGCCCATCACCTGCTGTACAACCGCAACCACATGCTGGTCGGCGGTATTCGTCCGCACTTCTATTGCCTGCCGATTCTCAAGCGCAACGTGCACCAGGAAGCCCTGCTCGACGCGGCCACCAGCGGCAACGCCAAGTTCTTCCTCGGCACCGACTCGGCGCCGCACGCCAAGCACGCCAAGGAAGCCGCCTGCGGCTGCGCCGGCTGCTACACCGCCTATGCCGCCATCGAGCTGTATGCCGAGGCATTCGAGCAGCGCAATGCGCTGGACAAGCTGGAAGCCTTCGCCAGCTTCCACGGCCCGGACTTCTACGGTCTGCCGCGCAACACCGATAGCATTACCCTGGTACGTGAAGAGTGGACCGTACCGGCCAGCCTGCCGCTGGGCGACAACAGTGTCGTGCCGCTGCGTGCCGGCGAAACCCTGCGCTGGAAATTGCTGGAGGCTCAGGCGTGAGCGAAGACAACTACGACGACGAACTCGAACCGAGCCTGCCGTCCGGCCCGCGCACGCCCATGGCAGCGCGCTTTCGCGGTTATCTGCCGGTTGTGGTGGACGTGGAAACCGGTGGTTTCAACAGCGCCACCGACGCCCTGCTGGAAATTGCCGCCACGACCATCGCGATGGACGAGAGCGGCTTTCTTTATCCGGATCACACCCACTTCTTCCGTATCGAGCCCTTCGAGGGCGCCAATATCGAAGCGGCGGCGCTGGAGTTCACCGGTATCAAGCTCGATCATCCGCTGCGCATGGCGGTGAGCGAAGAACACGCGCTGGGTGAAATCTTCAAGGGCCTGCGCAAGTCGATCAAATCGGCCGGCTGCAAGCGTGCGATCCTGGTCGGGCACAACAGCAGCTTCGACCTCGGCTTCCTCAATGCCGCAGTGGCGCGCTGCGGCATCAAGCGCAACCCCTTCCACCCCTTCTCCAGCTTCGACACCGCCACCCTGGCCGGCCTCGCTTATGGCCAGACCGTGCTGGCCAAGGCCTGCCAGACCGCCGGCATCGAGTTCGACGGCAAGGAAGCGCACTCGGCCCGTTACGACACCGAGAAGACCGCCGAGCTGTTCTGCGGCATCGTCAACCGCTGGAAGGAAATGGGCGGCTGGGACGAGTTCGATCAGTAAGCCTCTGCACGGCGATCGAACCCCATGAAAAAACCGGCGTCTGCCGGTTTTCTTTTGGTTCTTCGCATAGTTTTAGTTGGCACCGGACTGGCAAGTTTGTGTGTTCTTTTGCGCTATTTATATCCGGGCAAAGATCATTGGCGTGTCGAACTTTCGTCTTGGTTTCGCCCCTTACGGGCGAGTCACTTGACTCGCTAAGCTCACCCTTCGGGCCAGCCTGCGGCTGTTACTTCGCTGCGCTTCGTAGCTCTTGCTTGCCCAAGAGAAAGTAACCAAAGAGAAGGGCACCCCGACATCCGGCCCCGGCTGCGCCGGGGTTCCCTCGTTCCATAACCGCTCCAGGGGCACGCCGTGAAGGGCCATCCCTGGCCCATCACGGCTCTCGCGCCATCCATGTCGCTCAACCCCTTCCACGGCGATTCCACTCGGCCTCCTGAAGGGGACTTGGGCGTCGTCTGTGATGATCGCGCTTAGAGCAAAAGCCAAACGCTACCGACTTTGATCTTCCGGAGATGTCGCAAGCTCGCGGTCCGGTCCCCTTCAGGAGGCCGAGTGGAGGTGTTGCGTAGGGGAGCGAGCCGCATGGATGCGGCGAGAGGCTTAATGGGCCAGGGATGGCCCATGTAAGCCGGCCCCCGGAGCAGCACCGGAGCGAGGGGAGTTTCGCGTAGCGAAACCCGGATGTCGGGGTGCCCTTCTTTGGCACACCTTTCTTGGGCAAGCAAGAAAGGTGTGGCGCCCGTAAGGGGCGCAACCCAGACGCTCAGCACGCGCGCTAATGGATAGTGCTAAGCCCGTGAGCAATACGCACACAAACTTGCCAGTCCGGTGCCAAACGTATCCTCCCCGCAAAAACACAAAGACTGTTTCCTACCCGCCCCCGCCGGATGCTGCACCGTTCGTCAGGAGATGCGAGCATTCGCAATCGATCTTTGACAAGCATTCTCATTAACATTAGTATCCGACCCATCGAACAGAACTACCAAGACGAGCCTTGCTTATGTACGTCTGCCTCTGTGAAGGTGTTACCGATACGCAAATCCGCGAAGCAGTCTATGAAGGCTGCTGCAGCTACCGCGAAGTACGCGGCTCGCTGGGTATCGCCAGCCAGTGCGGCAAGTGCGCCTGCCTGGCCAAGCAGGTCGTCCGCGAAACCATCGCCGAAGTGCAGAGCAGCCAGACCTCGCTGGCCTACCCCGCTGGTTTCGTCGCTGCCTGAAACACAGCCCGCGAATAAAAACCGGATCCTGGAATCCGGTTTTTTTTCGCCCGCAAAAAACCTTGAAGCCGCCTATAGGCCGTCGCGCTGTAGATGATCGAGGTCCACCGCCTCGCCCGGCCTGGCATGCAGCTTGGCGCGGATGTCCTCGAAGATCGCATCGTACTCCTCGTGCGCGCGCATGATTGGACTGTGGTTGGGATGCAGGCCGTGCTTGGCCACCAGCCGGGAAATTACGCTGGCGAAGTTGAAGGCGGTATCGCGGTGCATGTCAAAGACCTCCTCGAAGGCCTTGCCGTCGATCTCGCCGAGCAGACGCCCGTGCAGCATCGGCCCCTCCCGCGGGTCCTTGCGAACCTCATAATAGAAATCGATGCTGTAACCGGGTTGTCCGCCCAGACCAGGCGGATTGCTGCGATGCAGGTGACCGGGTTCGAACATGGTGCTCTCTCCTCTGCCGTAACGCCGCTTGATGCGTCCTGACGGAGCCCCCGAAGAGTCTAGTCCGCCACTTCCAGCCCTGCATGCGCCATTTCAGTGCAGCGTCGAATCCCCTGCCCTTTCCTGAACCAGCACCCAGGGTGCAACCACCACTGCCCACAGTTGCGGGTCACGCGTGAGCAAATCTTCGGCACGCGAATCTTCGAACCTGCACAGCAGCCCCTGGTTCATCCATTGCGCAACACGGGCCTGGTCATTCTCGGCCACGGCCTGCGCGACAGCCACCAGATCCTGATTGCCTTCGACCCAGAGCAGCGCACCACGGGCGAAGAACGGCTGCAGTTCCTGCCAACGAATCGGTGCGGTCTCGCCGAGCAGCTTGGCATAGAGGGTGCTAGATTGATCCGTCATGGTGTGTCCCGTGTCGATGGCGTTGAATGCAGGCGCGCAATGATAGCGCTGGCAACTGTACTGGCAACCGCGCGACGCTCGCCAGCCGACCTAGGCCACGCCGTTTTTCTATACATTCCTTGCAATTTAGCGACAACCCCACGTTTCGCCTCCAGCTGCCGGCTTTTCAAGGCGCAAATCCGCGCTCTACACTGTTCCGGTACAGTTGCCGGAGGCATTACCGGGGTCAAAGAACCTGGTTCTGCAGCTTCGGCCGCAAGAACTACAACAACGAAAAACATAAGAGTGGAGCACTCATGAACAAGGCTAAGCAGATTTCCAAGCTGTTCGCGGCAATGGCACTGGCGGGGGTGGCCAGCTATTCGATGGCGGCCGATAACATCAAGATCGGCCTGGCCGGTCCGGTGACCGGTGCCGTTGCTCAGTACGGTGAGATGCAATTCATCGGCGCCAAGATGGCCATCGAACAGATCAACAAGGCCGGCGGCGTGAATGGCGCGCAGCTCGAAGGCGTGGTCTACGACGACGCGTGCGATCCGAAGCAGGCCGTTGCCGTTGCCAACAAGATCGTCAACGACGGCGTCAAGTTCGTGGTTGGCCACCTGTGCTCCAGCTCCACTCAGCCGGCCTCCGACATCTACGAAGACGAAGGCATCCTGATGATCACCGCGGCTTCCACCAGCCCGGACATCACCGCTCGTGGCTACGAGCTGGTCTTCCGCACCATCGGTCTGGACAGCCTGCAAGGCCCGACCGCCGGCAACTTCATTGCCGACCACATCAAGCCGAAAACCGTTGCCGTCATCCATGACAAGCAGCAGTACGGCGAAGGCATCGCCACTGCGGTCAAGCAGACCCTGGAAGGCAAAGGTGTGAAAGTCGCCATGTTCGAAGGCATCAACGCCGGCGACAAGGACTTCTCCGCGCTGATCGCCAAGCTCAACCAGGCCGGTGTCGATTTCGTCTACTACGGCGGCTACCACCCGGAACTGGGCCTGCTGCTGCGCCAAACCAAGGAGCGCGGCCTGGACGTCAAGTTCATGGGTCCGGAAGGCGTGGGTAACAAGGAAATCTCGGCCATCGCCGGCCCGGCTTCCGAAGGCCTGCTGGTAACCCTGCCGAAATCCTTCGACCAGGATCCGAAGAACCAGGCGCTGGTCGAGGCATTCAAGGCCAAGAACGAAGACCCGAGCGGTCCGTTCGTGTTCCCGGCCTACGCTGCCGTTCAGGTCATCGCCGAAGGCATCGAGAAAGCCGGCGACACCGACACCGCCAAGGTCGCAGAAGCTCTGCGTTCCAACAGCTTCGACACCCCCACCGGCACCCTGGCCTTCGACGAGAAGGGCGATCTGAAGGACTTCAGCTTTGTGGTGTACGAGTGGCATCAGGACGGCACCAAGTCCGAAGCCAAGTAAGCTTCCCGTCTGAGCCAAAGCCCACTGCCTCCAGCAGTGGGCTTTGTTTATTAGAAGAATTCCGGCCTCGCGCTGCGCCACAAGCGCCGCTTTACGCAAGCGCCCAGGAGTTAGGCAATGCCTGATCTTTATCACTATCTACAGCAGCTGCTCAATGGCCTGACCATTGGCAGTACCTATGCCCTGATCGCCATCGGCTACACCATGGTCTACGGCATCATCGGCATGATCAACTTCGCCCACGGCGAGGTTTACATGATTGGCTCGTACGTAGCCTTCACGGTAATCGCCGGCCTGGCCATGTTCGGCATCGACGCAGTCCCCGTGATCATGGTCGCCGCCTTCGCCGCCACTATGATCGTCACCAGCGCCTACGGTTACAGCATCGAACGGGTGGCCTACCGTCCCCTGCGCGGTGGCAACCGCCTGATCCCACTGATCTCCGCGATCGGTATGTCGATTTTCCTGCAGAACGCCGTGTTGCTTTCGCAGGACTCCAAGGACAAGGCCATCCCCAGCCTGCTGCCGGGCAACTTCATCCTTGGTGAAAGCGCGGCCAACGGCGTGGTGGTGTCCTACATGCAGGTGCTGATCTTCATCGTCACCTTCGTCACCATGATCGCGCTGACCCTGTTCATCTCGCGTTCGCGTCTGGGCCGCGCCTGCCGCGCCTGCGCCGAAGACCTGAAGATGGCCAACCTGCTCGGCATCAATACCAACAACATCATCGCCCTGACCTTCGTCATCGGCGCTGCGCTGGCCGCCATCGCCTCGGTATTGCTGGGCATGAACTACGGCGTGATCAATCCGCACCTGGGCTTCCTCGCCGGCATCAAGGCCTTCACCGCCGCGGTACTCGGCGGCATCGGCAGCATCCCGGGCGCAGTACTCGGTGGCCTGCTGCTGGGCGTAGCCGAAGCCTTCGGCGCCGATATTTTCGGTGATCAATACAAGGACGTTGTGGCCTTCAGCCTGCTGGTGCTGGTGCTGCTGTTCCGTCCAACCGGCATCCTTGGCCGCCCGGAGGTGGAAAAGGTATGAGCCCCACCACCATCAAGAGCCTCAAATCCGCGATTTTCAGCGCCCTGCTGGTGCTGATCATCTCCTACCCGGTACTGGGCCTGAAACTCTCCACCGTCGGCATCAGCCTGCGCGTGGAAGGCGCAACTGCGTTCGAACTCTGGTGCATCGGCGGCGCCGCTACGCTGATCTTCCTCTGGCAATTGCTGCGTGACCGGCTGACTCCGGCCTGGGCCAAACTGCCCAAGCTGCCCAGCGGCTCCGGTCAGATCGGCAACTTCCTCACCCTGCCCTCCACCCAGCGCTGGATCATTCTGGCGATGGTCATGGTGGCGCTGGTGTGGCCGTTCTTCGCCAGCCGCGGTTCGGTGGATATCGCCACGCTGATCCTGATCTACGTGATGCTCGGCCTTGGCCTGAACATCGTGGT
The DNA here is from genome assembly GCA_023431055.1 of Pseudomonadota bacterium. GTDB lineage: Bacteria > Pseudomonadota > Gammaproteobacteria > Pseudomonadales > Pseudomonadaceae > Aquipseudomonas. The sequence goes on along the minus strand of JAEYXX010000061.1, from coordinate 89 downwards.
TGGCCTCGCCGGTCTGCTCGATCTGGGCTATGTCGGCTTCTACGCCGTCGGTGCCTACAGCTACGCCATCCTCTCGCACTACTTCGGCC
>JAEYXX010000163.1 GCA_023431055.1 Pseudomonadota bacterium | reverse complement strand
AGGACGAGCGCGCGGCCAATGCCGAGGGCGCGATTTCCTCGGCGGAGGTCAAGGCCCGGCTGATGAGCGAATACCGCGACCTGCTCGAGCGTGCCCGCGACGGCGAGGAGTCGCGGGAGCAGCAGCGCGAAGTGGATCGTCTGGAGTACCGTCTGCGTCTACAGGCACTGCGCACTCAGCGGCTGGAGCTGTACCGCATGCGTAAGGACAACGAGCTGGATGACGACATGCTGACCGAAATTCTGCGCGATCTGGATATCGCCGAGGCGCGTCTACACAATAGCTGAGGCGCCTGCGTTCATTCGTAGGGCGGATTCAGGCGCGAAGCGAACAATCCGCCGGGCCCTGCCTCGGCAGCGGGCAGGGGGCGGGTTGCACCCGTCCTACGGGCTCAGGCCCTCCGTATGCCAGGTTCCTGGGGGAGGGGCTTTAGCCACGACTATAGAGGGCTTCAGGCGCCGCGAATGAAACGGGCGATGCGTTCGGCGGCTTCGATGCATTCGGCCAGGGGAGCGACCAGCGCCATGCGTACGCGGCCGGCGCCCGGGTTGACGCCATCGACCTCGCGCGACAGGTACGAACCCGGCACCACGGTCACGTGTTCGGCGGCGAACAGGTCGCGGGTGAACAGGGTGTCGTCACCCGGCGTGCGTGCCCACAGATAGAAGCCGCCGTCCGGGCGCTGCACGTCCATGACCGGGGCCAGAATCTTCAGCACTGCATCGAACTTCTCGCGGTACAGGTCGCGGTTGGCGCGCACGTGCGCTTCGTCGTTCCAGGCGGCGACGCTGGCCAGCTGGGTTTGTACCGGCATGGCGCAGCCATGGTAGGTGCGGTACAGCAAAAATTGCTTGAGGATATCGGCGTCGCCGGCAACGAAGCCCGAACGCAGGCCTGGCAGGTTGGAGCGCTTGGACAGGCTGTGAAATACCACACAGCGTTTGAAATCGCTGCGCCCCAGCTCGGCGCAGGCGCTGAGCAGGCCGGGTGGCGGCGCGTCCTCGTCGAAATACAGCTCGCTGTAGCACTCGTCGGCGGCGATGACGAAGTCATGCTCGTCGGCCAGAGCGATCAGCTTCTTCAGCGTTGCCACCGGGATCAGCGCGCCAGTGGGGTTGCCCGGCGAGCAGAGGAAGAGAATCTGGCAGCGCTGCCAGACCTCGGTTGGCACCGCATCGAAGTCCGGGTTGAAGCCGTGGGCTTCCAGGCACGGCAGATAGTGCGGCTCGGCACCGGCAAGGAACGCAGCGCCTTCATAGATCTGATAGAAGGGATTGGGGCTGACCACCAGACCCTTGGCGTTACGGTCGACCACCGTCTGGGTAAAGGCGAACAGCGCCTCGCGCGTACCGTTGACCGGCAGCACGTGGCGCGCGGCATCCAGCCAGCCTGCCGGCACGCCGAAACGGCGTTCGCACCAGTTGGCAATGCTCTGGCGCAGTTCGGGCAGGCCAAGGGTGGTGGGATACACCGCCAGCTTGTCGAGGTTGGCGGTCAGGGCCTGGCCGACGAAGTCCGGTGAGCGGTGCTTGGGCTCGCCGATCGACAGGGCGATGGGCGAGCGGTCGGCGGCAGGTTGCACGCCGCCGAGCAGGGCGCGGAGCTTTTCGAACGGGTAGGGCTGCAACTGGGCGAGGGCGTGGTTCATGATGATCCGACGGGTCCTTTGTGAGGCGGCGACAAAGCTGGCGACACTAGCACGGCAGGCCCTTTGGGGAAATTCCCTTTGTCCGTCCGTTTTCCATCTGTTTAGGTCGCTAAACCGATGCCGGTGCAGCTCAAGACAGCGCGCGTTCAGCCGATAATCCTCATGTCACCCGTTCATCCCTTCTTACGGCGAGTTCTCTCCATGCGCACCCTCAAGTTCAGTCACAAGATCATGCTGGCTGCTTCCCTGGTGGTCATCGCGGCTTTCGCGTCATTTGCCTTGTATAACGATTACCTGCAACGCAATGCGATCCGCGACAATCTGTCCAACTATCTGAACGATGTAGGAATCGTCTCCACTGGCAACATCCAGCACTGGCTCGATGGGCGCATGCAGTTGCTGGATAACCTCGCCGAATCCGTCCAGGACGACAGCTCGCCCGAACCACTGCGCCGCAACCTGCAGCATCGCAGCATCGCCTCGGCCTTCCTTTATGCCTACTACGGCCAGGCTGACGGCACCTATACCCAGTTCCCAGCCAGCGAGTTGCCGGCCGGTTACGACCCGCGTCAGCGTCCCTGGTACAAGAGTGCGCAGGGCAGCAGCGGCCCGGGGCTGACGGCGCCCTATCTGGCGGCCGATCCGCGTGATGGTCTGCTGATTACCATCACCCGGCCGGTCAGCTCCGGTGGCGCGCTGCAAGGCGTGGTCGGCGGCGACCTGAAGCTGCAGACGATCGACGACATCCTCAATTCCTTCGACCTCGGCGGCCTGGGCTATGCGTTCCTGGTCGACGAGCAGGGCACGGTGCTGGTGCATCCGGACAAGAGCCTGGTGCTCAAGACCCTCGCCGAAGCGTTCCCCGGTGGTGCGCCGCGTCTGCAGTCCGATCTGCAAGGTGCTTCGTCCATCGATGGCAGCGCTCGCCTGGTCACCTTCCTGCCGGTGCAGGGGCTGGCTGGGGTGCGCTGGTACGTCGGCCTGTCCGTCGATGAAGGCAAGGCATTCGCCGCGCTCAGGGAGTTTCGCGTTTCCGCGCTGATGGTCACGGTCGTCGGTGTGGTCGCCATCCTCATCCTGCTCGGCGCGCTGATCCGTATCCTGCTGCGTCCTCTGCACGTGATGAGCCATGCCATGGGTGGCATCGCCGAAGGTGAGGGGGACCTGACCCAGCGCCTGACGATCGCCTCCGGCGACGAGTTCGGTGAGTTGGCGGGGGCCTTCAACCGCTTCGTCGAGCGTATTCACGAATCCATCCGCGAAGTGGCCTCCGCGACCCGCGAGGTGCATGCACGGGTCAGCACCGTGGTGCAGGCGTCCAATGCCTCCATGGGTAACTCCAGTGAACAGGCCGCGCGCACCGACAGCGTCGCCGCCGCGATCAACGAGCTCGGTGCAGCCGCCCAGGAGATCGCGCGCAATGCTGCCGATGCTTCCGTGCAGGCCAGTGATGCGCGCCGTGACGCCGAGGAAGGCCAGGGCATGGTGGAACGTACCCTGAGTTCGATGGGGGAGCTGTCGGAAAAGATCCAGGCGTCCGGCCGGCATATCGAGCTGCTCAGTGAGAAGAGCAACGACATCGGCCAGATTCTCGACGTGATCAAGGGTATATCCGAGCAGACCAACCTGCTCGCGCTCAACGCCGCCATCGAAGCGGCGCGTGCCGGTGAGGCCGGACGCGGTTTCGCCGTGGTCGCCGATGAGGTACGCAACCTGGCGCAGCGTACGCAGAGTTCGGCGCTGGAGATTCAGCAGATGATCGAACAGTTGCAGGCTGGCGCCCGTGACGCCGTGGCGACCATGGCCGAGAGCCGGCGCTTCAGCGATGACAGCGTGCGCATCGGCGGGCAGGCCGGCGAGAATCTGCGCGGCGTGACCCGGCGCATCGGCGAGATCGACGGCATGAACCAGTCGGTTGCGACCGCTACCGAGGAGCAGACTTCGGTGATCGAGAGCCTGAACATGGACATCACCGAGATCAACACGCTGAACCAGGACGGCGTGCGCAACCTGCATGCCAGCCTCAGTGCCTGTACCGAGCTGGACCAGCAGGTCGGGCGTCTCAAGCAGCTGGTCGACAGCTTCAGGATCTAAAGCCTGCCCTGGATGCGACGCCCGCCGCATCCGTACGGCTCAGAAGGTGATCTGCGTCGTGCTCGGGGCGCTTGGCTCGGCGAGCTTGGCGATGATCGCCTCCTGCAGGCGGGCGCAGAACTCGGGGTCGGACAACGGCTGGCCCTTGTCGTCGGTAATGAAGAATACGTCTTCGACGCGCTCGCCTAGGGTGGCGATCTTGGCGTTCTGCAGCGACAGGTCGTATTCGAGGAAGATGCGTCCGATCCGTGCCAGCAGTCCGGGGCGGTCCGGGGCGGTCAGCTCGAGGATGGTCACCGGCCGCTGCGCGTCGTTGTGGATGGTCACCTGCGGCGCGAAGGCGAAGTGCTTGAGCTGACGCGGCACCCGACGCTGGATGATGGTCGGGTAGTCGTCGGGATTCTTCAGCGCTTCGATCAGGCCGGCGCGGATCTGCTGGATGCGCGCCGGGTTGTCGCCGATCGAGCCGCCATCGGCATCCAGCACCACATAGGTGTCCAGGGTGAACTGGCTGGTGGAGGTGATGATCCGCGCATCGTGAATGTTCAGGTTGAGCTGGCTCATCGCGGCCACGGTCACGGCGAAGAAGTCGTGCTGGTCCGGTGCGTAGATGAAGATCTGCGTACCGCCCTCGAATTCGCGTTGGGTGGTTTCCTTCATCAGCACCAGCGGGCCGCCATCGTTGGGATGCTGAAGGATGGCATCGGTGTGCCAGGCCACGTCGCTGGCCGTGTGGCGCAGGAAGTAGTCATCGCCGAGCTGGCTCCATAGCTGCTCGGCGTCGTCCGGATCGGTACCGCCGCGCACCAGGATGTCCAGCGCCGCACTTTGCGTCTGGCGAATCTGTTCTTCGCGATCCAGCGGGTTTTCCAGGCCGCGGCGCAGGGCGCGCTTGGTTTCGGTGTAGAGCTGGCGCAGCAGGCTGGCGCGCCAGGAATTCCACAGGCTGGGGTTGGTGGCGTTGATATCGGCCACGGTCAGCACGTAGAGGTAGTCCAGGTGGGTCTGGTCGCCGACGAACTGGGCGAAATCGTGAATCACCTGCGGGTCGGAAAGATCCTTGCGCTGCGCGGTGGTGGACATCACCAGGTGGTGCTGCACCAGCCAGACGATCAGGGCGCTGTCCCAGGCCGGCAGATGATGGCGACGTGCAAACGCCTCGGCATCTACCGCGCCGAGTTCGGAGTGATCGCCACCGCGGCCCTTGCCGATGTCGTGGTAGAGGCCGGCGAGGTAGATCAGCTCCGGTTTGGGCAGCCTGTCGATCAGCTTGCTGGCCAGCGGGAACTTCTCCGCCAGCTCCGGCCAGCGGAACTTGCGCAGGTGCTTGATCAGGTTGAGGGTGTGCGCATCGACCGTATAGATGTGGAACAGGTCATGCTGCATCTGCCCGACGATATGGCCGAACTCCGGCAGGTAGCGGCCGAGAATGCCGTAGCGGTTCATCCTGCGCAGGTTGCGGTGGATGCCTTCCTTGCACTTGAACAGTTCGATGAACAGGCTGGTGTTGCGGATGTCCTTGCGGAAGTCGTCATCGATCAGGTGGCGGCTGTCGCGTAGCAGGCGGATGCTGTCGGCGCGTACGCCCTTGATCTCCGGGTGCTGCGCCATTAGTACGAAGATTTCGATGATGGCGAACGGCGTGCGCTTGAAGACGTTCGGGTGGGTGACCTCGATGTAGCGGTCGCGCACCTGGAAGCGGCTGTTCAATGGCGTTGCCGGGCCACTTTCGCCGGCGCGCAGGATGACTTCCTCGAAGTGCTGGTTGATCAGGTCCGACAGCTCGGAAATGCCCATGACCACGCGGTAGTACTTCTGCATGAAGTGCTCGATGCTGCGCTTGCCGTCGCCGTCCTGATAGCCGAACAGCGCGGCGATTCTGGCCTGGTAATCGAACAGCAGGCGGTCTTCGGCGCGCCCGGCGAGCATGTGCAGGGCATAACGCACCTTCCACAGGAACTCCTGGCTGGAGGAGAGCAGGGCGTATTCGCTCTCCAGCAGAAAGCCCTGGCCGACCAGGGCTTGCAGGTTGAGGGTGTCGAACTGGCGGCGAGCGACCCAGAGCACGGTCTGGATGTCGCGCAGCCCGCCTGGCGAGCCTTTGACGTTGGGCTCGAGGTTGTATTCGGTGTCGTTGTACTTGGCGTGGCGCGCTCTGCGCTCGTCACGCTTGGCCTGATAGAAGTGCTTGCTCGGCCACATCTGGTCTGTGCTGGTGACCTGCTGCATGCGCTGGCGCAGGCGCTCCGGGCCGGCGATGGTGCGGCTTTCCATCAGGTTGGTGATCACCGTCAGGTCGGCGCGCGCCTCTTCGGCGCATTCATCGACCGAGCGCACACTCTGGCCGACTTCCAGGCCGATATCCCAAAGCAGGGTGAGGAAGCCTTCGATGGGCTCGCGGAACATCTCGTGATCATCGCTGCCCAGCAGGATCAGCAGGTCGATATCCGAGTAGGGGTGCAGTTCGCCGCGGCCGTAGCCGCCGACTGCCAGCAAGGCGATGTCAGCGTCCTCGCTCCAGGCGAAGCGCTTCCAGGCCTCCTGCAGGATCTGGTCGACGAACCAGGCGCGATCCTCGACCAGGCGGCGAATGTCGCGGCCATCGCGAAAGCGCGCATCAAGGACTTCGCGCGCGTTGCGGATGGCCTTCTTGAATGCAGCGATGGGGCTGGACTTGAGCGCCAGCTCGGCCTGGAACTGACCGCGGTCAAACAGTTCGGGGTCCATCTGCGGCATGCAATTGCCTTCCTCTATATAGGGCGCAGAGTGCGTTCGCGCGCCGTTGCGGTATTGGGCTCAGGCGGACGTGCGTGGGAGCGTGTCGTCGCTGCGCAGGGTCAGGATCTCGTAGCCGTCAGCGGTGACCAGTACGGTGTGTTCCCATTGCGCGGAAAGCTTGCGGTCCTTGGTGATGGCGGTCCAGCCGTCGCCGAGCAGACGGGTTTCCGGGCGGCCCTGATTGATCATCGGCTCGATGGTGAAGGTCATGCCTTCCTTGAGCTCCATGCCGGTGCCGGCCTTGCCGTAGTGCAGTACCTGCGGCTCTTCGTGGAATACGGCGCCGATGCCATGGCCGCAGTATTCGCGGACCACGGAGAAACCGTTCTTCTCGGCATGCTTCTGGATCACTTCGCCGATGTCGCCCAGGCGGGTACCCGGCTTGACCAGTTCGATACCTTTATACATGCACTCCTGGGTGACCTTGGCCAGGCGCTCGGCCCATTCGGCGACCTTGCCGACCATGAACATCTTGCTGGTGTCGCCGTGGTAGCCGTCCTTGATCACGGTGATGTCTATGTTCAGCACGTCGCCATCCTTCAATGGCTTGTCGTTGGGGATGCCATGGCACACCACGTGGTTGATCGAGGTGCAGATCGACTTGGGGAAGCCCTTGTAGTTGAGCGGGGCGGGGATGGCCTTCTGTACGTTGACGATATAGTCATGGCAGATGCGATCCAGTTCTTCGGTGGTGACGCCCGGCTTGACGTGCTCGCCGATCATCTCCAGCACTTCGGCGGCCAGGCGGCCTGCCACGCGCATTTTCTCGATTTCTTCGGCGGATTTGATGGTGACGGTCATGGCAAGCTCTCGGGTGCATACAAATTAAAGGCGGCCATATTAACAGCTACGGGCTGTTGGCTACAGGCTACAGGCTACAGGCTGGATCTTCGCCTGCAGCTTGATGCCTGTAGCCTGTGGCCGCTTTCTGTGATATAAAACGCGCCGCTTTACGGGCACTGCGCCCGAAAGCTTAAACCCACACACGTATCGACACGGTTTCCTGGGTGCCTTTCGACAAGTTCGAGGGTTGGAAGCTGGGATACGTGGAGGCCTAACCCGACTTATCAAGGAACTATCATGTCCCAAGTCAACATGCGCGATATGCTGAAGGCCGGTGTGCACTTCGGCCACCAGACCCGTTACTGGAATCCGAAAATGGGCAAGTACATTTTCGGCGCGCGCAACAAGATTCACATCATCAACCTCGAAAAAACCCTGCCGATGTTCAACGACGCCCTGTCGTTCGTTGAAAAGCTGGCTGCTGGCAAGAACAAGATCCTGTTCGTCGGCACCAAGCGTTCCGCTGGCAAGATCGTTCGCGAAGAAGCTGCTCGTTGCGGCTCGCCGTTCGTCGATCACCGCTGGTTGGGCGGCATGCTGACCAACTACAAGACCATCCGTGCTTCGATCAAGCGCCTGCGTGAGCTGGAAACCCAGTCCCAGGACGGTACTTTCGCCAAGCTGACCAAGAAAGAAGCCCTGATGCGTACCCGTGATCTGGAAAAACTGGATCGCAGCCTGGGTGGTATCAAGGACATGGGCGGTCTGCCGGACGCTCTGTTCGTGATCGACGTTGACCACGAGCGCATTGCTATCACCGAAGCCAACAAGCTGGGCATCCCGGTTATCGGCATCGTCGATACCAACAGCAGCCCGGAAGGCGTTGACTACATCATCCCGGGTAACGACGACGCCATCCGCGCCATCCAGCTGTACATGGGTGCCATGGCTGACGCCGTGATCCGTGGTCGCAGCAACGCTGGCGGCGCGACTGAAGAGTTCGTCGAAGAAGCCGCGGCCGAGAGCGCCGAAGGCTGAGCGGTAACGCCAAGCATTTAGCGTTATGCGCTGTGCAAGAAGGGGGCTAGGCCCCCTTTTTGCCACTCAAAGATTTGATTTGGTTGAAGACCTACCGAGAGGATTTTCAAGATGGCAGAAATTACTGCAGCCCTGGTTAAAGAACTGCGCGAGCGTACCGGCCAAGGCATGATGGAATGCAAGAAGGCCCTGGTTGCTGCTGGTGGCGACATCGAGAAAGCCATTGATGACATGCGCGCTTCCGGTGCCATCAAGGCTGCCAAGAAGGCTGGCAACATCGCCGCTGAAGGCTCCATCGCCGTTCGCGTCGAGGGTGGCCGTGGCGTGATCATCGAAGTCAACTCGCAGACCGACTTCTTGGCTCTGCAGGACGACTTCAAGGCCTTCGTCAAGGAAAGCATCGACGAAGCCTTCGAAAAGAACCTGACCGACGCTGCTCCGCTGATCGCTTCCCGCGAGTCGGCTCGTGAGGCGCTGGTTGCCAAGTGCGGCGAGAACGTCAACATCCGTCGTCTGACCGCTGTTTCCGGTGAAACCGTTGGTGCCTACCTGCACGGCCACCGCATCGGTGTTCTGGTTGTCCTGAAAGGCGGCAACGACGAACTGGCCAAGCACGTGGCCATGCACGTTGCCGCTTCCAATCCGGCCGTTGTTTCCCCGGACCAGGTTTCCGAAGAGCTGGTTGCCAAGGAAAAGGAAATCTTCCTGCAGCTGAACGCCGAGAAGATCGCCGGCAAGCCGGAAAACATCGTCGAGAACATGGTCAAAGGCCGTATCGCCAAGTTCCTGGCCGAAGCCAGCCTGGTCGAGCAAGCCTTCATCATGGATCCGGAAGTCAAGGTCGGTGACCTGGTCAAGAAAGCCGGTGCAGAAGTCGTTTCCTTCGTTCGTTACGAAGTGGGCGAGGGCATCGAGAAGGCCGAGACCGACTTCGCTGCCGAAGTTGCCGCTCAGGTTGCTGCCAGCAAGCAGTAATCGGCGGTTAGGCCAGTTGTCCCAGGGAGGCTGCCCGCTTGCGCGTGCAGCCTCTTTGCCGAATAAGGGGCGACAAATGTACAAGCGGCCGTGCAACCTGCGGTCGTCGGCACGTTCGAAGTGCCGGATAATTGCAGCGCGCACGCGCGTTGCTAAAGAATTTCATATCGCCGCAGGAGAGACTTGCAATGGCTCAGCAGACAACTGGTCGCCAACCTCGCTACAAACGCATTCTGCTCAAACTTAGCGGCGAAGCCCTGATGGGCTCGGAAGATTTCGGTATCGATCCCAAGGTGCTCGATCGTATGGCGCTGGAAGTCGGCCAATTGGTCGGCATCGGCGTGCAGGTCGGCCTGGTGATCGGTGGCGGCAACCTCTTCCGTGGTGCTGCGCTGTCCGCTGCCGGCATGGATCGCGTTACCGGTGACCACATGGGCATGCTGGCGACCGTGATGAACGCCCTGGCCATGCGTGATGCGCTGGAGCGCTCGAACATCCCGGCCATCGTCATGTCGGCGATTTCCATGGTCGGCGTGACCGATCATTACGACCGCCGCAAGGCCATGCGCCATCTGAAGACCGGCGAGGTAGTGATCTTCGCTGCGGGCACCGGCAATCCGTTCTTTACCACCGACTCGGCCGCCTGCCTGCGTGCCATCGAGATCGATGCCGACGTGGTTCTGAAGGCGACCAAGGTCGATGGCGTGTACACTGCCGACCCGTTCAAGGACCCGCATGCCGAGAAGTTCGAGCGACTGACCTATGACGAAGTGCTCGATCGCAAGCTGGGCGTGATGGATCTGACCGCCATCTGCCTGTGCCGCGATCACAACATGCCGCTGCGGGTCTTCAACATGAACAAGCCCGGCGCCCTGCTGAACGTTGTAGTGGGTGGCGCCGAAGGAACTCTGATCGAGGAGGATGCACAATGATCAACGACATCAAGAAAGACGCTCAGGAGCGCATGAGCAAGTCCCTGGAGGCGCTGGGTCGCAACCTGGCTTCCATTCGTACCGGTCGTGCCCATCCGAGCATTCTCGACAGCATCAAGGTCCCGGCCTGGGGCAGCGACATGCCGCTCAATCAGGTCGCCGCGATCACCGTCGAAGATGCGCGCACCCTGAAGATCGTCGCTCACGACAAGAACCTCAGCGCCGCCATCGAGAAGGCCATCCTGACTTCCGACCTGGGGCTGAACCCGTCCAGCGCCGGCACCACCATTCGTGTGCCGATGCCGGCCCTGACCGAGGAAACCCGCAAGGGCTACACCAAGCAGGCGCGTGGCGTGGCTGAAGATGCCAAGGTGGCTGTGCGCAACGTGCGTCGTGATGCCCTGGCCGAGCTGAAGAAGTTGTCCAAGGCCAAGGAAATCAGCGAAGACGAAGAGCGTCGCGCCGCTGACGAGCTGCAGAAAATCACCGACAAGTTCATCGGTGATGTCGACAAGGCGCTCGAGGTTAAAGAAGCGGACCTGATGGCCGTTTGACGGCTGGGCGCCCATACATGGACAAGAACAAGCAGGGGGCGGTGCCGCGGCATGTCGCCATCATCATGGATGGCAACAACCGCTGGGCGAAGAAGCGCCTGTTGCCTGGTGTGGCTGGGCACAAGGCCGGGGTCGACGCTGTTCGCGCGGTGATCGAGGTTTGTGCCGAGTCGGGTGTCGAGGTGCTCACCCTGTTCGCCTTCTCCAGTGAAAACTGGCAGCGCCCGGCCGAAGAGGTCGGCGCGCTGATGGAATTGTTCCTCGGCGCGCTGCGCCGCGAGGCCAAGCGCCTGCTGGATAACGACATCAGCCTGCGCATCATCGGTGACCGCTCGCGTTTCCATCCCGAGTTGCAGGCTGCCATGCGCGAAGCCGAGCTGCTGACAGCCGGCAGTCGACGCTTCACCCTGCAGATCGCGGCCAATTACGGCGGTCAATGGGACATCGCTCAGGCCGCTCAGCGCCTGGCGCGTGAGGTGCAGGCCGGGCATCTGCAGCCAGAGGACATCACCCCGCACTTGCTCCAGGGTTGTCTGGCCACCGGTGATCTGCCGTTACCTGATCTGTGCATTCGCACCGGGGGCGAGCACCGCATCAGCAATTTCCTTCTCTGGCAGTTGGCTTACAGCGAACTGTACTTCTCCGACCTCTACTGGCCGGACTTCAAGCACGAGGCCATGCGCAAGGCGCTGGCCGATTTCGCTACCCGCCAGCGTCGCTTCGGCAAGACCAGCGAGCAGGTGGAAGCTGAGGCGCGCTCTTAATGTTGAAACAACGAATCATCACGGCGCTGGTATTGCTGCCTATCGCTCTGGGCGGCTTTTTCCTGCTCGATGGCGCTGCCTTTGCCTGGTTCATTGGTCTGGTAGTGACGCTGGGCGCCTGGGAGTGGGCGCGCCTGGCGGGGCTCCAGGCGCAGCCGCTGCGGGTGGCTTATGCCGCTGCAGTGGCCGTATTGCTCGCGGCGCTGTACATGTTTCCGCTGTTCGCGCCCGTGCTGTTGGCGGTGGCGGTGCTGTGGTGGCTGGCGGCGACCTTCCTGGTACTGACCTATCCCGATAGCAGCCGCTACTGGGGGGCAATGCCGGGGCGCTTGCTGATCGGCTTACTGATTCTGTTGCCGGCCTGGCAGGGGCTGGTGCTGCTCAAGCAATGGCCGCAGGCCAACGCGCTGATCATTGCGGTGATGGTGCTGGTGTGGGGCGCGGATATCGGCGCCTACTTCTCCGGCAAGACCTTCGGCAAGCGCAAGTTGGCGCCCAAGGTCAGCCCGGGCAAGAGCTGGGAAGGGCTCTACGGCGGTCTCGCTGCGAGTCTGCTGATCACTCTGCTGGTTGGGCTGCAGCAGGGCTGGTCGGCCTCCGGGCTGTTGCTGGCCATGGGCGGTGCGGCCCTGGTGGTGCTGATTTCGGTAGTTGGCGATCTGACCGAGAGCATGTTCAAGCGTCAATCCGGGATCAAGGACAGCAGCAATCTGCTGCCGGGCCATGGTGGCGTACTGGACCGTATCGACAGCCTTACCGCGGCTATTCCCGTGTTTGCCACATTGCTGTGGCTGGCCGGCTGGGGCGCGCTGTGAGTTCAGTGCAGCAGGTGACCGTGCTGGGGGCGACCGGCTCGATCGGCCTTAGCACGCTGGATGTGATCGCCCGTCATCCCGAGCGTTATCAGGTGTTCGCCCTGACCGGTTTTTCCCGTCTGGCGGAGCTTCAGGCACTGTGCGTGCGCCATAGTCCGCGCTACGCCGTGGTCCCCGATGCAGAATCGGCACGCGAGCTGCAGAATCATTTGCGCGCTGCCGGGCTGCAGACCGAAGTGCTGGTTGGCGAAGAGGGGTTGTGCGCGGTGTCGGCCGATAAGGCGGTGGACTGCGTGATGGCCGCCATCGTCGGTGCTGCCGGGCTCAGGCCGACGCTTGCAGCGGTGCAGGCGGGCAAGAAGGTCTTGTTGGCCAACAAGGAAGCGCTGGTGATGTCTGGCGCCTTGTTCATGCAGGCGGTCAAGCAGAGCGGTGCTGTTCTCTTGCCGATCGATAGCGAGCACAACGCCATCTTCCAGTGTTTGCCGGGCGACTACTCGCGCGGTCTGCAGGCAGTCGGCGTGCGCCGCGTGCTGCTCACGGCCTCCGGCGGGCCGTTTCGCGAAACACCGCTGGCCGAGCTGGAGCGCGTCACGCCGGAGCAGGCTTGCGCCCATCCGAACTGGTCGATGGGGCGCAAGATTTCGGTCGATTCAGCAAGCATGATGAACAAGGGCCTGGAGATGATCGAGGCGTGCTGGTTGTTCGATGCCCGCCCCGAACAGATCGAGGTGGTCATTCACCGGCAGAGCGTGATTCATTCGCTGGTCGATTATGTGGATGGTTCGGTGCTGGCCCAGTTGGGCAACCCGGACATGCGTACGCCCATCGCCCATGCCCTGGCCTGGCCAGAGCGCATCGATTCGGGAGTCTCGCCCCTGGATCTGTTTGCCATCGGTCGCCTGGATTTCGAACGCCCCGACGAGCAGCGTTTTCCCTGTCTGCGCCTGGCGCGTGAGGCGGTGCAGGCTGGTGGCAGCGCGCCGGCGATGCTCAATGCGGCCAATGAGGTGGCGGTCGAGGCGTTCCTGCAGCGCCGCATACGTTTCACCGATATCGCGCGTATGATTGACTCCGTGCTGAACGCGCTGCCGGTCCGTGCGGTCGAAGCGCTCGACACGGTATTCGAGGCGGATACGCGTGCGCGAGAGTTGGCCGGGCAGTGGCTCGCGAGCCGTTGACCAAATCTGTGCAGGGCCGTTGCGTATCGACGCCCGAGCACCTGGAGAAGTGAAATGAGTGGGCTGTACATGCTGGTTGGCACCCTGATCGCATTGGGTGTCCTGGTGACCTTTCACGAATATGGCCATTTCTGGGTAGCCCGGCGCTGCGGCGTCAAGGTGCTGCGTTTCTCCGTAGGCTTCGGCACGCCACTGCTTCGCTGGCATGATCGCCAGGGTACCGAATTCGTCGTCGCCGCCATTCCTCTGGGCGGCTACGTCAAGATGCTCGATGAGCGCGAGGGCGATGTTCCGCCTGAGCTGGTCGAGCAGTCCTTCAATCGCAAGAGCGTGCGCCAGCGCATCGCGATCGTCGCCGCGGGCCCTTTGGCCAACTTCCTGCTGGCGCTGCTGTTTTTCTGGTTCGTGGCCATGCTCGGCAGTCAGCAGGTGCGTCCCGTCATCGGTGCGGTTGAGCCGGACAGCCTGGCCGATGCGGCCGGACTGCGTGCGGGGCAGGAGATCGTCGCGGTCAATGGCGAGGTCACCAGTGGCTGGGCTGCGGTGAATCTGCAACTGGTTCGGCGCCTGGGTGAGAGCGGCACGCTCGAGCTGCGTGTGACCGAGCAGGGCTCTACGGTAGAAACGCCCAGGCAGGTACAGTTGAACAACTGGCTGCGGGGTGTCGACGAGCCCGACCCGATTGGCTCGCTGGGCATTCGTCCCTGGCGTCCGGTGCTGGAGCCAGTGCTTGCTGAGGTCGATTCCAAGGGGCCGGCCCATGCTGCCGGGTTGCAGCCGGGCGACCGTCTTCTCGCGCTCGACGGCGAGCCGCTGGCCGACTGGCAGGCTCTGGTCGACCGCGTACGTGCGCTGCCGGGCAAGCCCGTCACGCTGCGCTTCGAGCGAGACGGGCTGGAGCAGGATGTGCAGCTGACTCTGGCGTCGCGCGGTGAGGGCGATGCGCGCAGCGGTTACCTCGGGGCTGGGGTGCAGGGCGTCGAATGGCCCCCCGAGATGCTTCGCGAGGTACGTTATGGCCCGCTCGACGGTGTCGCCGAAGGCATGCGTCAGACCTGGGCCATGAGCCTGCTGACCCTCGATTCACTGAAGAAAATGCTGTTCGGAGAGCTCTCGGTAAAAAACTTGAGTGGGCCGATAACCATTGCTAAAGTGGCGGGCGCTTCAGCTGAGTCAGGGCTGGGGGATTTCCTGAAATTCCTTGCATATCTGAGTATTAGCCTGGGGGTTCTCAATCTGCTGCCCATTCCCGTACTGGATGGTGGGCATCTGCTGTTTTATCTGGTCGAGTGGGTGCGTGGTCGCCCCTTGTCTGAGCGGGTTCAGGGTTGGGGGATGCAGATCGGCAT
>JAEYXX010000043.1 GCA_023431055.1 Pseudomonadota bacterium | reverse complement strand
GAAGCTGACTTTCTGGCCTTCTTTCAGGCTCTTGAAGCCGTTACCTTCGATCGCGCGGAAGTGCACGAACAGATCCGGACCGCTTTCGGGAGTGATAAAACCAAAACCTTTCTCGTCGTTAAACCACTTGACGGTACCGTTCTGACGATTCGACATGTCTTTTTCCTTGAAACTAGAGTTGATGACAGCCTCCAAATATAGAGGGCTGAGACTGGTTGCAAGGAGTAATAGAAGTCGAGCGGGATGTAGCGGATCTAGATGATCTGCTGCACCAGAGTCACGATTCACAGCGACCCATGCAAACAGTTCGATCACTCTACGCTAACTTTTGCGCAATTGCCAACCCCCCACCAGCAAGGTCGCCAGCCAGGTTTTACGGGGCTTGCCGAGGTGCCGGAGAAAGTTTCCCGGCAACCTGCTTGCAACAATTCTCCAACTGTTCACGCAGATACGAAAAAGCCCGCAAGACCAATGTCTTGCGGGCTTCAAATCGTGGTGCCCCGGGGGAGACTCGAACTCCCACTCCTTTCGAAAACGGATTTTGAATCCGCCGCGTCTACCGATTCCGCCACCGGGGCACGATGGCGGCGCAGTATAGGGATGCGCCTTGCGTCGGTCAATCGGCGGCAAGGCTGTGATGGGCTTTCGTCGCGTTTGTGTACTAACAGCCAATGGCTGTGTTGACGGC
Source organism: Pseudomonadota bacterium (assembly GCA_023431055.1). Lineage (GTDB taxonomy): Bacteria > Pseudomonadota > Gammaproteobacteria > Pseudomonadales > Pseudomonadaceae > Aquipseudomonas. Next base: position 15,481 of record JAEYXX010000043.1, on the reverse strand, counting down.
TTCCGGCTTTTATATGGCGGTTGCTGCTAGAATCGCGGCTGTCATGAGGATTGCCGAGTATGGCGCTTATATAAATGACCTCGGGGTGATGCGGTCGTGGGCAGAGGTGTGATCAAAGGATTGTGCCGGGCGTTAATTGCCGGCCTGCTGCTCGTGCCTGTCGTCCAGGCCGACACTCTGACTTATGCCGTTACCGATGAAAGCTGGGCCCCGTACTGGATAGTCGAGGAGCCACTAGTCAGCGGCATCCTCCACGAGTTCATGCTCGCGCTGGATGAGCGCTTGCCAGAGGCGTTGCTAGCCAGCCACCCATTGCCGCCGCTTCGTACTCAGAAGCTTTTTCGCGAAGGACACTTGCAGATCGAGTGTTGCGTCAACAAGAGCTGGCGCAGTGACGCCGAGCAAGCCGAGGTCTCGTTGTGGACGGTGCCGGTGCTGGAGACCGAGGAGATGCTGATTTTTCCGCCTGGTCGGGCATTTCCCTACAGCCGTCTCGAGGATCTGCGCGGTCGCTCCATCGCCACGGTGCGTGGCTATGGCTATGCCGGTAGCGAGTACTTTCAGCGCAACGATGGTGCCGATGTTCGGGCGCTGATCTATCGCGTCGCTCAAGGGCACAGCGAAGCCGGCATCCTCGACCGCCTCGAGTGGCGCTATCTGCAGCACGTGGACGAGCAGCTGCAGGTGCGTCGCTGGCAGGTTGATCAGGGGCCGACCATCCATCGCTCGCAGCTGCGTTTGCGCCTGCATCGAAATTTGCAGGGGCGGCTCAAGGCGTTCGACGCAGCCATCCGCTCGCTGCAGAAAGACGGCACGCTGGCGCAGATCGTCGCCAGGTATGCACCGCAGCCTCACGTGGCCGGACAAGGGGAAATCCGGTAAGCTTTGCCACCCTGCAGAAATACCCCCTCCGAATCGAATCATGCGTGTTGCCGATTTCCACTTCGATCTTCCCGAGTCGCTGATCGCCCGTCATCCCCTGGCCGAGCGCCGCGCCAGTCGCCTGTTGCAGCTGGATGGGCCCAGCGGGGCGCTGCGTCATGGCCAGTTCACCGATCTGCTGGAGCAACTGCGCCCCGGTGACCTGATGGTGTTCAACAACACCCGGGTGATTCCGGCGCGGCTGTTCGGCCAGAAGGCGTCCGGCGGCAAGCTGGAAGTGCTGGTGGAACGTGTGCTCGATCAGCATCGGGTGCTGGCGCACGTGCGCTCGAGCAAATCGCCCAAACCCGGTTCGCAGATTCTCATCGACGGTGGCGGCGAAGCCGAAATGGTCGCGCGTCACGATGCCCTGTTCGAGCTGCGTTTCGCCGAGCCGGTGTTGCCGCTGCTGGAGCGGGTTGGGCATATGCCGCTGCCTCCTTATATAGACCGGCCGGATGATGAAGCGGACCGCGAGCGTTATCAGACCGTCTACGCCGAGAAGGCGGGCGCAGTGGCGGCCCCCACCGCGGGGTTGCATTTCGACGATGAGCTGCTCGCGGCGATCCGCGCCAAGGGTGTGGAAACAGCGTTCGTGACCTTGCACGTCGGTGCGGGCACCTTCCAGCCAGTGCGGGTCGAGCGTATCGAAGATCACCACATGCACAGCGAGTGGCTAGAGGTTGGCCAGGATGTGGTCGACGCCGTGGCGGCCTGCCGTGCGCGTGGCGGGCGCGTGGTTGCCGTGGGTACCACCAGCGTGCGCTCCCTGGAGACGGCCGCGCGCGATGGCGAGTTGAAACCCTTCAGCGGTGATACCGATATCTTCATTTATCCAGGACGCCCCTTCCATGTGGTCGATGCCCTGGTGACCAACTTCCACCTGCCCGAGTCGACCCTGCTGATGCTGGTGTCGGCCTTTGCCGGTTATGCCGAAACCATGGCCGCCTACCGCGAAGCCGTGGCGCAGGGCTATCGCTTCTTCAGTTACGGTGATGCCATGTTCATCACCCGCAATCCCGCCGCGCGCGGGCCCGAGGTTTGAGTATGTCGCGCACCTGTCGCATGTCCTTCGAGTTGCTGACCACCGACGGCAAGGCCCGTCGTGGTCGCCTGACCTTTCCGCGTGGCGTGGTGGAAACCCCGGCGTTCATGCCGGTGGGTACCTATGGCACGGTCAAGGGCATGTTGCCGCGTGACGTCGAAGACATCGGCGCGCAGATCATCCTCGGCAACACCTTCCACCTGTGGCTGCGTCCGGGTATGGAGGTGATCAAGAAACACGGCGACCTGCATGACTTCATGCAGTGGCAGGGGCCGATCCTCACCGACTCCGGCGGTTTCCAGGTGTTCAGCCTGGGCGCGATGCGCAAGATCAAGGAGGAGGGCGTGTACTTCGCCTCACCGGTCGATGGCGCCAAGGTGTTCATGGGGCCGGAAGAGTCGATGCAGGTGCAGCGCGACCTGGGCTCGGACATCGTGATGATCTTCGATGAATGCACTCCGTACCCGGCCGAATTCGATGTGGCCAAGCGTTCCATGGAGCTGTCGCTGCGTTGGGCCAAGCGCTCGAAGACCGCACACGGTGAGAGCAGCGCAGCGCTGTTCGGTATCGTCCAGGGTGGCATGCATGAAGAGCTGCGCATGCGCTCGCTCGAAGGGCTTTGCGAAATCGGCTTCGACGGCCTGGCCATTGGCGGGCTGTCGGTCGGCGAGCCGAAGGAAGAGATGATCCGTGTGCTGGATTTTCTGCCGCCGCACATGCCGGCCGACAAGCCGCGCTACCTGATGGGCGTAGGCAAGCCGGAAGACCTGGTCGAGGGTGTGCGCCGTGGCGTGGACATGTTCGACTGCGTGATGCCGACGCGCAATGCGCGCAACGGCCACCTGTTCGTCGATACCGGCGTGGTGAAGATTCGCAACGCCGTGCACAAACACGACGACTCGCCGCTGGACCCGACCTGCGACTGTTACACCTGTAAACATTTCTCGCGCGCTTATCTGCATCATCTGGACAAGTGCGGCGAAATGCTCGGTAGCATGCTCAATACCATCCATAACTTGCGGCATTATCAGCGGGTTATGGCTGGTTTGCGCGAGGCTATCGGACAGGGTACATTGGCCGCCTTCGTCGAAACCTTCTATGCCAAGCGCGGCCTGCCTGTGCCGCCGCTTGACTGATTCCCGAACGATTCAAGATCTTTTCCATTAGGAGTGATACATGAGCTTTTTCATCCCCGCCGCTTACGCTGACACCGCGGCTGCTGGCCCTGCCGGCAGCGGTTTCGAGTGGGTTTTCCTGATCGGCTTTCTGGTCATCTTCTATCTGATGATCTGGCGTCCGCAGGCCAAACGCGCCAAGGAACACAAGAACCTGCTCGGCAGCCTGCAGAAGGGCGACGAAGTGGTCACCAGCGGCGGTATCGCTGGCAAGGTGTCCAAGGTTGCCGACGATTTCGTGGTAATCGAGGTGTCTGACACCGTCGAGCTGAAATTCCAGAAGCAGGCCATCGCTGCCACCCTGCCCAAGGGCACGCTGAAAGCCATCTGATTCGGTTCTTAGTTTCCATTCGACGGGGCGCTTTTAGCGCCCCGCGTCATAAGCGGGCGGCTCGTTCATGCTCAATAAATACCCTCTGTGGAAGTACCTGCTGATTTTGTCCGTTCTGGCAATCGGCCTGGTGTACTCCATTCCCAACCTTTATCCAGACGATCCTGCCGTACAGATCAGTGGCGCCAGCTCGGCGCTGAGCATCGAGCAGGCGGATGTCGACCGTGCCAGCAAAGCGCTGACCGATGCCGGTATTGCCGTCAAGGCTGCCAGCATCGACGAGCGTGGCCGTGGCGGCCTGATTCGTCTGATCAAGCAGGATGACCAGTTGCCGGCCAAGGACATCGTCCGTCGGGCGCTGGGCGATGACTACGTCGTAGCGCTGAACCTGGCGCAGACCACGCCCGACTGGCTGCGTAGCCTGGGTGCGAGCCCGATGAAGCTCGGTCTGGACCTGTCCGGTGGCGTGCACTTCCTGCTGGAAGTCGACATGGACAAGGCGCTGGATGTGCGCCGCAAGGTCTATGAAGGTGAAATCAAGAGCCTGCTGCGCAAGGAGCGCGTGCGCTACCGCAGCATGCCGGAAAGCAATGGCCGCATTCAGCTCGGCTTTGCCGACAGTGATTCGCTGGACAAGGCACAGCGCCTGATTCGTAAGGATTACAGCGATTTCGAACTGACCACTGTCGAGCGCAATGGTCAGCAGATTCTGCAGCTGGGTCTGACCCAGGCGAAGATCGCCGAGATTCGCGAATATTCCATTCGCCAGAACCTCACCACCGTGCGTAACCGCGTCAACGAACTCGGCGTAGCCGAGCCGCTGGTTCAGCGCCAGGGTGCCAACCGCATCGTCGTCGAGCTGCCTGGTGTCCAGGACACCGCCGAAGCCAAGCGTATTCTCGGCAAGACCGCGAACCTGGAGTTTCGTCTGCAGGCCGACTTCGACGCGCCGCGCGGTGCGACCGAGGCTTTCGGCTTCCGCGAGGAAGGCCGTCCGCCGGTACAGCTCGAGCGTGAGCTGATCATCACCGGTGACCAGGTCACCGACGCTCAGGCGAGCTTCGACGAGAATGGTCGTCCGCAGGTGAACATTCGCCTCGACGGTCATGGCGGCGACTTGATGAATCGCGCCACGCGCAACAATGTCGGCCGCAGCATGGCGGTGATCTTCATCGAACAGAAGCCGGTCACCCGCTACGTGCGTCAGAACGTCGACGGCGTCGAGCAGGAAGTCGCCGTCTCTTCGTTCGTCGAAGAGAAGAAGATCATCAGTCTGGCGACCATCCAGTCCGCGCTGGGCAGCCAGTTCCGTATCACCGGCCTGAACGGCCAGGGCGAGTCTTCGGAACTGGCGCTGCTGCTGCGTGCAGGAGGTCTGGCCGCGCCGATGTACTTCGCCGAAGAACGCACCATCGGCCCGAGTCTGGGGGCCGAGAACATCGCCAAGGGTATCGCCTCTACCGAGTGGGCAATGGTCTTCGTGGCCATCTTCATCATCGCCATCTACCGCTTCTTCGGTGTGCTGGCGACCGTAGCTCTGGCGTTCAACCTGGTGCTGCTCGTGGGCTTGATGTCGGCCATCGGCGCGACCCTGACCTTGCCGGGTATCGCCGGTATCGTCCTGACGCTGGGTATGGCGGTGGATGCCAACGTGCTGATCTTCTCGCGGATACGCGAGGAGCTGGCCAACGGGCTGCCGGTGCAGCGTGCCCTGCATGAGGGCTTCGATCGTGCCTATTCGGCGATTCTGGACAGTAACCTGACCACCTTGTTGGTGGGCGGCATCCTGTTCGCGATGGGGACCGGTCCGGTGAAAGGCTTCGCGGTAACGCTGTCGCTGGGCATCCTTACGTCGATGTTCACCGCCATCATGTTCACCCGGGGTCTGGTCAACCTGATCTTCGGTGGCCGTAACTTCAAGAAGCTGTGGATCTGAGGTGCAGCCATGATCAAGTCAACCATTCGTTTCATGGCGATCCGCAATATCGCCTTCTCCATTACGGTCGTGCTGACGCTGATCGGTCTCGGCGCGCTGTTTGCCAAAGGGCTGAATTTTGGCCTGGATTTCACCGGTGGCACCCTGATCGAGCTGCAGTATGAGCAGCCGGCCAATCTCGATCTGATCAAGACCGAGTTGGGCCAGGCAGGCTATGCCGATGCTGTGGTGCAGAGCTTCGGTGCCAGTACCGATGTGCTGGTGCGTCTGGCTGGCGATTCCCCTGATCTGGGTAATGAGGTCGCGGCCGCACTGCGCAAGGTCGACGAGGCAGCGCGCTTCGAGGTCAAGCGCGTCGAGTTCGTCGGCCCGCAGGTGGGTGAGGAGCTGCGTGACCAGGGCGGTATCGCCATGCTTCTGGCGTTAGGCGGGATCATGCTCTACCTGGCGTTTCGCTTTCAGTGGAAGTTTGGTGTCGGCGCGATCGCTTCTCTGGTGCATGACGTGGTGATCACCCTGGGTGTGCTGGCGTTTTTCCAGATTCCGTTCGATCTGACGGTGCTGGCGGCGGTGCTGGCGATGATCGGTTATTCGCTCAACGACACCATCATCATCTACGACCGGATTCGTGAGAACTTCCGTGTGCTGCGCAAGACCTCGCTGATCGAGAACATCGACGTTTCGATCACTCAGACCCTTCTGCGTACCATCGCCACCTCGCTGTCCACTGCGCTGGCCTTGTTGGCACTGCTGTTCTTCGGCGGTGACGTACTGGCGGCCTTCGCCCTGACCCTGTTGGTCGGTGTGGTGGTGGGGACCTACTCGTCGGTCTATATCGGCGCCACGGTGCTGGTGTGGCTGAAGCTCAGCGTGGAGGATCTGATCCCGCCAGTGGCCGAGGCCGAGGCAGACGACGGTCGTCCCTGATGGTGTGATCGACTTCATGAAAGTCAGCGAAAGCCGCGGCGGGTCGAACTTGTCGCGGCTTTTTGCTGTCCTAGGCAGGGAGAAGGGCGCGAGTCGCCGAGCCTAGGAGACACATAAAATGAACAAGTCAATGTTGGTAGGTGCCGTACTGGGTGCTGTGGGTGTGACCGCTGGTGGTGCCGTGGCTACTTACAGCCTGGTTGATCGCGGCCCGGACTATGCCGATGTGCTGGCGGTTACGCCGATCAACGAAACCGTGAAAACGCCGCGGGAGGTATGCAAGGACGTGACCGTCACCCGTCAACGTCCGGTACAGGATCAGCACCAGATCGCCGGTACGGCTATTGGCGCCATCGCCGGTGGTCTGCTGGGTAATCAGGTAGGTGGCGGCACTGGCAAGAAGATCGCTACCGTGGCCGGCGCAGTTGGCGGCGGTTATGCCGGTAACAAGATTCAGGAAGGCATGCAGCAGCGTGACACCTACACCACAACCGAAACCCGCTGCAACACCGTGACCGATACCAGCGAAAAACTGGTGGGCTATGACGTGAAGTACCAGCTGGGCGAGAAGGTTGGTACCGTACGCATGGATCGTGATCCGGGCAGCCGTATTCCGGTCAACAAGCAGGGCGAGTTGGTGTTGGTGCAGCAGACCCAGTAAGAAATTCGAGCAATAAAAAACGCCCCTCGGGGCGTTTTTTGTGGCCTGCCATCCTTGGCCGCCACCCTTCGGGCCGTCGCTACGCGACGTCAAAAATCTCTCCAGGCGTTTTTTTATTGCTCGATGGACGCTTAGCGTTTCATCGATGGCGCCAGGTGCGGCTGGATTGCGGTCAGTACGGCCTTGAAACACTTGGTGTTACCGGCAACGATCTGGCCCTTCTCGAGGAATTCATGGCCGCCGCTGAAGTCGCTGACCAGGCCGCCTGCTTCCTGAATCAACAGGGCGCCGGCTGCCATGTCCCACTCGGACAGGCCGAATTCCCAGAAGGCGTCGAAGCGGCCGGCGGCAACGTATGCCAGGTCCAGGCTCGCGGCGCCTGCGCGGCGAATGCCGGCGGTCTGGCCGGTCAGGCTGCGGAACATGTTCAGGTAGTTGTCCAGGTGGTCGAGCTGGCCATCGCGGAACGGGAAGCCGGTGCCGAGCAGGGCGCCCTCGAGGCTCTTGCGATTGCTGACGCGCAGGCGGCGGCCATTGAGCGCGGCGCCACGGCCGCGACTGGCGGTGAATTCTTCCTGGCGCACCGGGTCGAGGACGATGGCGTGCTCCAGGCGGCCGCGGTATTTGCAGGCGATGCTGATGGCGAAGTGCGGCACACCACGAATGAAGTTGGTGGTGCCGTCCAGGGGGTCGATGATCCACTGGTAGTCAGCGCCTTCGCCGCTGCCCTCCAGCACGCCGCCTTCCTCGCCCAGGAAGCTGTGGGTCGGGTAGGCCTTGCGGATGGCCTGGACGATCATCAGTTCTGCGGCCTTGTCGACCTCGGTGACGTAATCCTTGGCATCCTTCTCGTCGACCGAGATGACATCCAGGCGCTCGATGGAGCGAAAGATCATTTCACCGGCGCTGCGAGCGGCGCGCAGGGCGATATTCAGCATGGGCTGCATGGGAGGTTCACCTGGGGCGTTAAAGAAAGCCGGCCATGTTAGCAGAAAACCTTTATTGATGAAGCGCCGTCTGTACCTCGCATGGCAATCACGCCAGGGCTTGGGTAAGATCGTTGCCCCCTAATCGTTTCTGAGAGTGTCTGCGTTGCTGGACAATATTCGCGTCGTTCTGGTGGGTACCAGTCATCCGGGCAATATCGGCGGTGCCGCGCGGGCAATGAAAAACATGGGGCTGTCGCGTCTGGTGCTGGTGGCGCCCGAGGATTTCCCCAGTGGCGAGGCCGTCGCGCGTGCCTCTGGCGCCACCGATGTGCTGGACGCCGCGCAGGTGGTCGACACGCTGGAAGAAGCGTTGGTCGGCTGCACCCTGGTGGTTGGCACCAGCGCGCGCGATCGGCGCATTCCCTGGCCCCTGCTCGACCCGCGCGAGTGCGGTGTGGCCAGTTGCGAGCAGGCTGCTGCGGGCGGCGAAGTGGCGTTGGTGTTCGGTCGTGAATACGCCGGCCTGACCAACGAGGAACTGCAGCGATGTCAATACCACGTGCATATCCCGTCCAACCCGGAGTTCAGCTCGCTGAATCTGGCGGCGGCGGTGCAGGTGCTGGCCTATGAAGTGCGCATGGCCTGGCTGACAGCGCAAAATCTGCCGAGCAAGGTAGAGAAGCTGGAAACCACGGCGATGCTCAACTCCCAGGCGGCGACGGCGGATGAGCTTGAGTCTTTCTACGGCCATTTGCGTCGCGTGCTGGTGATGATCGGTTTTCTCGATCCGCAGAAGCCGCGGCACCTGATGACTCGCTTGCGCCGTCTTTACGGGCGCAGTGCGGTTAGCAAGCTGGAAATGAATATCCTGCGCGGCATCCTTACCGAGACAGAGAAGGCCGTGCGTGGAGAGCCTCACAAGCAGGGGAAGTCTGATGTTTGAACGCATGCGAGAAGATATCCAGAGCGTTTTTCACCGTGATCCGGCGGCGCGCAATGCTTTGGAGGTGGTGACCTGCTACCCGGGGCTGCATGCCGTCTGGCTGCATCGTGTGGCTCATGCGCTGTGGCGTTCGGGCTGGAAGTGGCCGGCGCGCGTGGTATCGAATTTCGGTCGCTGGATGACAGGTATCGAGATTCATCCGGGGGCGAAGATCGGTCGGCGTTTCTTCATCGATCATGGCATGGGTATCGTCATCGGCGAGACCGCCGAGATCGGCAATGACGTGACGCTGTATCAAGGTGTGACCCTTGGCGGCACCAGTTGGAACAAGGGCAAGCGCCATCCGACGCTGGAAGACGGCGTGGTGGTCGGAGCCGGTGCCAAGGTCCTGGGCCCGTTCACGGTTGGTGCCGGTGCCAAGATCGGCTCCAATGCCGTGGTGACCAAGGCGGTGCCGGCGGGCGCGACCGCGGTCGGTATTCCCGGCAAGATCATCGTCAAGTCCGATGACGAGCAGGAAGCCAAACGCCAGGCCATGGCCGAGAAGATTGGCTTCGATGCCTATGGCGTGGGTCAGGACATGCCGGACCCGGTCGCACGGGCCATCGGCCAGCTGCTCGATCATCTGCATGCGGTCGATGGGCGCCTGGAGGGCATGTGCAAGGCGCTGACGGCGTTGGGCAGCGACTATTGCGCGAAGGATCTGCCGACCCTGCGCGATGAGGACTTCGCTGACGTGTGCAAGGATCAGCAGCAGGGCGACAAGCCCGCGGCCTGATGCATGCAGAGGCGGCGTTTGCTATCATGCCGCCTCTTTTTGCGGTCAATCCCGAGTAAATCAATAGGTCTTATAGTTGACTTAAATACTCGGGAATCGCATACTTCGCCGCAATTCAGTGATTCGTGGTAGAGCCATGCGACTGACCACCAAAGGCCGTTACGCCGTTACCGCCATGCTCGATCTGGCGCTGCATGCGCAGCATGGCCCCGTTTCCCTGGCCGATATTTCCGAGCGGCAGGGCATTTCCCTGTCCTATCTCGAGCAACTGTTCGCCAAGCTGCGTCGTGGCAACCTGGTTTCCAGTGTGCGCGGGCCGGGTGGCGGTTATCAGCTCTCGCGTGACATGCGCGGCATTCAGGTGGCTCAGGTGATCGACGCGGTCAATGAGTCCGTGGATGCCACGCGTTGCCAGGGGCAGGGCGATTGCCACTCCGGCGATACCTGTCTGACCCATCATCTGTGGTGCGATCTCAGTCAGCAAATTCATGAGTTCCTCAGCGGCATCAGTCTGGCCGATCTGGTCGTGCGCCGTGAGGTTCAAGAGGTCGCGTTGCGCCAGGATCAGCGTCGCTGCTCCGGCAGAGGCACTACGCCGCATTTGGATAAGATTGAAGCGTCTGCCATCGAGTGAGCAGGGCGTTTGCCTGATAGGAGAAACCAATGAAATTGCCCATTTACCTCGATTATTCCGCCACCACGCCGGTCGATCCGCGTGTCGCGCAGAAGATGAGCGAATGCCTGCTGGTCGATGGTAACTTCGGCAACCCGGCTTCGCGCTCCCACGTGTTCGGCTGGAAGGCCGAAGAGGCCGTGGAGAATGCTCGCCGTCAGGTCGCCGAGCTGGTCAACGCCGACCCGCGCGAAATCGTCTGGACCAGCGGTGCCACCGAGTCCGACAACCTCGCCATCAAGGGCGTAGCGCATTTCTACGCCAGCAAGGGCAAGCACATCATCACCTCGAAGATCGAGCACAAGGCGGTGCTGGACACCACTCGTCAGCTCGAACGTGAAGGTTTCGAGGTCACCTATCTGGAACCAGGCGAAGATGGCCTGATCACGCCGGCCATGGTCGAAGCCGCGCTGCGTGACGACACCACGCTGGTGTCGGTCATGCACGTCAACAACGAGATCGGCACCATCAACGACATCGCCGCCATCGGCGAGCTGACCCGCTCCCGTGGTGTGCTGCTGCATGTCGATGCCGCGCAGTCCACCGGCAAGGTGGAAATCGATCTGGAGAAGATGAAGGTCGACCTGATGTCCTTCTCCGCGCACAAGACCTATGGCCCGAAAGGCGTGGGCGCCCTTTACGTGCGCCGCAAGCCGCGTGTGCGTCTGGAAGCGCAGACCCACGGTGGCGGCCATGAGCGTGGCATGCGCTCCGGCACCCTGGCCACTCACCAGTGCGTCGGCATGGGCGAAGCCTTCCGCATCGCCAAGGAAGAGATGGCTGCTGAGAATCAGCGCATTACCGCCCTGCGTGATCGCTTCTACCGCCAGCTGGAAAACATGGAAGAGCTGTACGTCAACGGCAGCCTGACTGCTCGTGTGCCGCACAACCTCAACCTGAGTTTCAACTACGTCGAGGGCGAGTCGCTGATCATGGCGCTCAAGGACCTTGCCGTATCGTCCGGTTCGGCCTGCACCTCGGCTTCCTTGGAGCCGTCCTACGTACTGCGTGCGCTGGGCCGCAACGACGAACTGGCGCACAGCTCGATTCGCTTCACCTTCGGTCGCTTCACCACCGAAGAAGAGGTCGACTACGCCGCTGCCAAGGTCCGCGAAGCCGTGGACAAGCTGCGTGAACTGTCGCCCCTGTGGGATATGTTCAAAGAAGGTGTCGACCTTTCCTCCGTGGAATGGGCAGCACACTGATAGCTGCCTGAAGAGCGGCACCTGATGAGAGAGGAAGTACAGCATGGCTTACAGTGACAAGGTCATCGACCACTACGAAAACCCGCGTAACGTCGGCAAGCTGAATGCCGAAGATCCGGATGTCGGCACCGGTATGGTCGGTGCACCGGCCTGCGGCGACGTGATGCGTTTGCAGATCAAGGTCAACGAAAGCGGCGTGATCGAAGACGCCAAGTTCAAGACCTACGGCTGCGGTTCGGCCATCGCCTCCAGCTCCCTCGCCACCGAGTGGATGAAGGGCAAGACCCTGGATGAGGCCGAGAGCATCAAGAACACCCAGCTCGCCGAAGAACTGGCGCTGCCGCCAGTGAAAATTCACTGCTCCGTGCTCGCCGAAGACGCCATCAAGGCTGCTGTGCGCGATTACAAGCAGAAGAAAGGCTTGCTCTGATACGAGGTTTGCAATGGCCATTACCATGTCTGAAGCAGCTGCCCGTCACGTGCAGCGCTCTCTCGAAGGGCGCGGCAAGGGCGAGGGCATTCGCCTCGGTGTGCGTACTACCGGTTGCTCCGGCCTGGCCTACGTGCTCGAGTTCGTTGATGAACTGGCGGCGGAGGATCAGGTGTTCGAGAGCCACGGCGTCAAGGTGATCATCGATCCCAAGAGTCTGGTCTATCTCGATGGCACCGAGTTGGACTTCGTCAAGGAAGGCCTCAACGAGGGCTTCAAGTTCAACAACCCCAACGTGCGCGGCGAATGCGGTTGCGGCGAAAGTTTCAATGTCTGAGGCCCTGAATGGGTAACCCCTGCCATTTCGCTCTGTTCGACCTGCAGCCGAGCTTCCGTCTGGATCTTGATCAGCTGGCCGCGCGTTATCGCGAGCTGGCTCGTCAGGTTCATCCGGATCGTTTCGCCGACGCCGGCGAGCGTGAGCAGCGCCTGGCGCTGGAGCGTTCGGCCTGCCTCAACGAGGCTTATCAGGTCCTCAAGACGCCGTCGCAGCGTGCGCGCTATCTGCTGGCCATGCGTGGTCCCGAGCTGCCGCTGGAAGTGACGGTGCAGGATCCGGATTTCCTCCTGCAGCAGATGCAGCTGCGCGAAGAGCTGGAAGAACTGCATGATGATGCCGATCTGGCCGGCGTCGCGGCTTTCAAGCGTCGCCTGAAAGCCGCGCAAGAGCAGCTCAATGAGAGCTTCGCGGCGTGCTGGGATGATGATGCTCGCCGGGAAGAGGCTGAGCGTCTGATGCGTCGTATGCAGTTCCTCGACAAGCTCTCTCATGAAGTGCGCCAGTTAGAAGAGCGCCTCGACGATTAACCTGTAGGTTGCCGCGGCAGCCTGCCTGATGATTTCAAGAAGACCATGGCCTTATTGCAGATCGCCGAGCCAGGACAGAGTCCGCAACCGCACCAGCGTCGGCTGGCGGTGGGGATCGACCTGGGCACCACCAATTCGCTGGTCGCTGCCGTGCGCAGCGGCCTGGCCGAACCCCTGGCTGATGGCAATGGCGAGGTCATCCTGCCGTCCGCCGTGCGCTATCACCCGCAGCACGTGGAAGTTGGTGAGTCGGCCAAGCTGGCGGCGGCCGGCGATCCGTTCAATACCGTGCTGTCGGTCAAGCGCCTGATGGGGCGTGGTATCGCCGACGTGCATCAGCTCGGCGAACAGCTGCCTTATCGCTTCGCCGCGGGCGAGTCGCATATGCCCTTCATCGAGACCGTGCAGGGCGCCAAGAGCCCGGTGGAGGTCTCGGCGGAAATTCTCAAGACTCTGCGTTTGCGTGCCGAGCAGACTCTGGGTGGCGAGCTGGTAGGGGCGGTGATCACCGTGCCTGCCTACTTCGATGACGCCCAGCGTCAAGCCACCAAGGATGCCGCGCGTCTGGCTGGTTTGACCGTTCTGCGTCTGCTCAACGAGCCCACCGCTGCGGCTGTCGCCTATGGCCTGGATCAGAAGGCCGAAGGCGTGGTCGCGATCTACGACCTGGGTGGCGGTACCTTCGATATCTCCATTCTGCGTCTGACCGGTGGCGTGTTCGAAGTGCTGGCCACCGGTGGCGACAGTGCGCTGGGTGGGGATGACTTCGATCATGCCATCGCCGACTGGATCATCCAGCAGGCCGGCATTTCCAGTGATCTCGATCCGGCTACCCAGCGCAGCCTGCTGCAGGCTGCCTGCGCGGCGAAGGAAGCACTGACGGAAGCCGCCAGCGTCGAACTCAGTCACGGCAACTGGCGCGGCGTGTTGTCCCGCGAGCAGTTCGAGGCGCTGATCGAGCCGATGGTGGCGCGTAGCCTCAAGGCCTGTCGTCGCGCCGTACGCGATTCCGGCGTCGAGCTGGAAGAGGTCAGTGCGGTGGTCATGGTCGGTGGTTCGACCCGCGTGCCACGCGTGCGCGAGGCGGTAGGCGAGCTGTTCGGTCGCGCGCCGCTGACCAATATCGATCCTGACCAGGTGGTGGCCATTGGTGCTGCGATCCAGGCCGATGCGCTGGCCGGCAATCAGCGCAGCGATGGCGAGGAGCTGTTGCTGCTGGACGTGATCCCTCTGTCGCTCGGCCTGGAAACTATGGGCGGGCTTATGGAAAAGGTCATCCCGCGCAATACCACCATCCCGGTGGCGCGTGCGCAGGAGTTCACCACCTACAAGGATGGCCAGACGGCCATGATGATTCACGTGTTGCAGGGCGAGCGCGAGCTGATTGCCGACTGCCGTTCCCTGGCGCGTTTCGAGTTGCGCGGTATCCCGCCGATGGTCGCCGGTGCGGCGAAGATTCGCGTGACCTTCCAGGTCGATGCCGATGGTCTGCTCAGTGTCGCTGCGCGCGAGCTGAGTTCCGAGGTCGAGGCGAGCATTCAGGTCAAGCCGTCCTACGGTCTGACCGATGGCGAGATCGCGCGCATGCTACAGGACTCCTTCCAGAACGCCGGCGATGACAAGGCCGCGCGCGTGCTGCGTGAGCAGCAGGTCGATGCCCAGCGCCTGATCGAGGCGGTCGAAGGCGCCCTGGAGGTTGATGGCGAACGTTTGCTGGACGCCGAGGAGCGCGAGGTCATCGAGCTGCAGGTGCAGGAGTTGCGCGATCTGCTGGCCGGCAGCGACGGTCTGGCCATCGAGCGACAGACCAAGCGCCTGTCGCAGGTCACCGACGCATTCGCTGCCAGGCGCCTGGATTCGACGGTTAAAGCCGCGCTTGCCGGGCGCAATCTGAACGAGATCGAGGAATAATTGATGCCGCAGGTAATTTTTCTGCCCCACGAGCGATTCTGCCCGGATGGCCTGGTGGTCGAGGCTGAGCCTGGTATTTCCATCCTCGAGCTGGCCCATGAGCACCATATCGAGATGGAAAGCGCCTGTGGCGGCGTCTGCGCCTGCACCACCTGTCACTGCATCGTACGCGAGGGCTTCGACTCGCTGAACGAGGCCGACGAGCTGGAAGAGGACTATCTGGACAAGGCGTGGGGGCTTGAGGCTCACTCGCGCCTGGCCTGTCAGGCCATCGTCGGTGAAGAAGATCTCACCATCGAGATTCCCAAGTATTCGCTTAATCACGCGGCCGAAGCGCCGCACTGATCCAGGAAGCATGATCATGAGTCTGAAGTGGGCCGATGTACTGGACATCGCCATCGAGCTGAGCGAACAAAAGCCGGATGTCGATCCGCGCTACGTGAACTTCGTCGATCTGCACCGCTGGGTCGTGGCTTTGCCGCAGTTTTCCGATGACCCGCAGCGCGGGGGTGAGAAGGTGCTGGAGGCGATACAGGCCGCCTGGATCGAAGAGCTCGACTGAAACAGGCGCTTACGGCGCCTGGCCTACGCTTTTAACCTGAACCCGCGTATAATTCGCGGGTTTAATTTTTCGCTTTAACCCTAAAGTTTCTGGAGCTTCACATGGCTGTTCAACGTACTTTCTCCATCATCAAGCCTGACGCCGTTGCCAAGAACGTCATCGGTGAGATCACCACCCGTTTCGAAAA